>JAYUTS010000166.1:0-3159 GCA_043754995.1 Chitinophagaceae bacterium | reverse complement strand
GAGATCGCCGGTAAATAGCCATCCATTCTTCAATGCTTCTTTTGTTTGCTCCGGATTTTTATAATAGGCTGTCATTAATAAAGGGCCTTTCCCAATGATCTCTCCAATTTTTCCTTGCGGTTGTTCCTTTTCATCATCATCCACAATCATCAGCTCCATAAATTGGGGTGCAGTGCCTACGCTTCCTGTTTTTGTCATTGCATGATTCTTATCCAGAATCGTCATAAAACCTTCTGTTAAACCATAGAGTTCATAGAATACATTTGGAATGCGTTTGTTTAATTCTTGTTTATGTTCCAGCAGGAGAGGAGCGCCCACCGAAAGAATGTATTCCACTGACGAGAGATGTTGCTTATTGAATGCAGCATTTTGTAAACAGGCAATGATCTGTGAAGGAACAAGAATGGTATGTGTTACTTTTTCTTTGTGAATGATATCCACTGCATCCTTTGCATCGAAATGGCTCATCAATACATAAGTACATCCAAGAAACATAGCTGGCATCAATGTAAGAAAGGAGCCATTAAAAATAATGGAACCTGAATGCATCACTACGCTTTCAGGAGTCATACGATAAGCATTGGCAAACAAAGAACCATACAATGCTCTTACTGCATGACTGATAACAATTCCTTTAGGTAAACCAGTGGTGCCACTGCTGTAAATAATATTGTATGGATCAGAACCTGTAACTTCAACTGCAGTGGGAGCTGTTGTTGATTGTTGATTTTTTTGATTGTGATAATTCTGATAACCTTCTTCCTTTGTATCAGTAACCCAAAAATTAGCAGCAGGAATTTTTTGTAAATCTTTTTTTATTGCATCAACATGTTCTGTCAAATCATGACTGGTGATGATCAGTTTTGTATCGGAATTGTCCAGCAGATTAAATAATCCCTGTCCACGTAATAAAGGACTCAACGGAACAGCCACTGCGCCAATGTTTGCGCAGGCCCAATAAATTTCCCACAACTCTAATGAGTTTGTAAGCAATGTAGCTACTTTGTCGCCTTTGCCAATTCCTGCGGCAATCAATGCATTTGATAAACAATTTACTTCTTCATAAAGCTCTTTATAGGTTAGTCGTTTGTCTTCAAAAATAATAGCCGGGTGTTGCGGACGATAAGTTGCATGATTCCTGAGCCAGTATTGTATGGTAAGTAATTGCAGTGACATGTTGAATGCTCTTTTGCTGAATGGAATACTGCTACAAGATTATGAAA
Source organism: Chitinophagaceae bacterium (assembly GCA_043754995.1). Taxonomy (GTDB): domain Bacteria; phylum Bacteroidota; class Bacteroidia; order Chitinophagales; family Chitinophagaceae; genus Lacibacter. The sequence goes on along the minus strand of JAYUTS010000166.1, from coordinate 1,936 downwards.
TCTAACTATAAGGAAGATGGCATCTTTTGCAAGATGCCATCTCTCACTCATCAACGACCCTCAACTTATTTTTTTGTCTTGCTGTGTGGAATATGAGCTCTCAGTTCAACTGAATACAAACGTCCGATGGATGGTGATCCAACAAACTCTCTTTGATCAGTATTAAACAGATTGCTTACTCCGGCACCAAGGCTGAGCATTTGATTGAATTTGTATCCTGCACTGATATCAACTGTTGTAAAACCACCCAATGCACCCCAGTTGTAATTCTTTACATAATTTCTGGGGAGATTGTTGAGTGGATTGATACCACCGTACACCACACCTCTTTTACCTTTACCTGCAGCAGTAGAGATCTGGCTGCCACTGTACAAATCAAATTGTTCAACCCAACGTACTGACAGGTTGATGAACATTTTTCCTTTGCAAAGATTCTGGAAACTTAAAGTTGATGCCAGCCTGTTCTTAGGTGCATTCAAACTTCTTTCTTCTAACGAAACATAACCATCTCTGTTTGCATCGTTCTTGATATTGTCTTTGGTGATGTCTGATCCAAACCAGCTATACTTTACAGCAAGGCTGATGTTATCGGTGAAGAAATAATTCACACCCACATCAACGCCATATGATTTTACCTGGCCATAGTTGAAATAAGTACTGAACGCAGCGCCACTTAATGTGTTGCCGGTAACAGTGCCTGGTATTAATAAAGGAGTAGTAATTGGAATATCACCCACTTTTAATGCACGGCCACCAACAGAAAGGGCAGGGCTTAAGAAATTTTTACTGATACCGTAATATCCATTGATATCGATGTATAGTTTTTTACCTACCGCTCCTTTATAACCCAGTTCCCAGGTATTAATCTGTTCAGGATTCAAAGGAGAGGTTACCAATTGCTGCGAAGCATTGGTAACATCGGCTCCGTTAGGAATATAAGTAACTCCATTTCCGTTTCCGAAAACAATTCCAAAAACACTGGCCCGTTGAAATAAGATGATGGGTGCAGCAAATGCTCTGCCCCATGTTAAACGTACAGCACCACCGGGAACACCTTTGACCAAGCCAACTTTTGGTGAAAACATATTACCGAATAAACTATGATTATCTAATCTTGCTGCAGCTACCAGTTTAAAATCAGCAGGTAAAGTTTTTTCCAATTGAATGGCACCGCCAAACTGTGTGATCTCTACTTTTTCTTTTGCATCAATCAATACTGTACCAAATGTTTTGGGTAAATCTTTTTGATAGGTGGCACCAACAATCATATTCAAACCAATATTGGTGAAATTGTAATTGTATTGAGCTTCGGCATTGAAACGTTTTGATTCTTCTTTAAACATATTTCCCAAACGTGTTGCAAATGCTTCAGCAGAATCTGGCGGGAGACGTCCTCTAGTTCCATAAGATGGATTGCTGCCGTCGGTAATGCTGCTGTGAGTGCGGTTCCAGAAATCTCTTGTATATCCGGGAATGCCATAGGATTTACCCACATTGGTCCATGTTTCATATGCCTGAGCAAAGAAATGCGGACTCACATAACGCAACTGCAGATAAGAAAATTTCCAATCCCTGATCTGGTTACGACCTGTATTGTTTACACTTAAAAAATTATTATTACTACCACCATATGAAGCAATGATATCAGCTTTTGAATTAATGCTGTAATATAAATGTGCTTCACCTCTTGTATGGCTGAATTGATAAGTACGAACCCGTTCAGGAATTGGAAGCGCAGGACCATATACACTTCCACCAGCATAGATGCTGTCATGAAATTCAAAATCTCTTCCTGTTGTATGCTCACCCGTTAATTTATAAGCCCATTTGTTATTGATCTTTGTGGCGGTACGGAAACGACCACTGAACACAGCCTGGTTACCAGCACCAACAACAAGATCAGTTCCCTGCCATTTGCGTGGATCTTTGGTAATGG
>JAYUTS010000165.1:0-3160 GCA_043754995.1 Chitinophagaceae bacterium | reverse complement strand
GTGAACCTACAGGAAGGTTGTAAGTTTTTTTCTCCTTGCCTTCTACAATAATAACCGGCAATTTGGTTTTATCTTTTGTTTCTATTACCACTTTTTCCCGGTGGCCTGTTTGCTCATCCGCTTCATCACGATATGTTACCCCTTCTATTAACGCTTCGAATTTTATAGAACCATGAACTTCTGCTACAATAACATTGTTGAATGGGTCCCATGTGCAGATCACATCTCCTTTGGTAATTTTTTGCCCGTCTTTTACATTAAGCACAGAACCATAAGGAATATGCATACTGTTCAATAAGCGATCAGACTTTACATCTATATTTCTTATTTCACCGGTACGTCCTATAACTACTTGTATTTTTTTACCTTCTGCGTTTTCAGTTGATACCGTACGCAAGCCATCAAACTGCAGATTACCGTCAAACTTAGCATAGAGGGATGATTCTACAGATGTAGATCCCGCCACACCACCCACGTGGAAAGTACGAAGCGTTAACTGTGTACCCGGCTCACCAATAGACTGTGCAGCAATAATACCTACTGCATCCCCACGCTGTGCCAAAATACCACTTGCCAGGTTTTTACCATAACACCTCACACACACACCACGTTTGCTTTCGCAGGTTAATACTGAACGAATTTCTACAGTTTCTATTCCACTTTCATCTATTTTCTTTGCATCATCAGCACTTATTTCTTCGCCAGCATTAATAATAAGCTCATCATTGATTGGATGAAAAATATCATGCAAAGATGTACGTCCTTCTATCCTGTCGCTTAATGGTTCTATTATATCTTCATTGTCTTTTAATGCAGACGTTGCAATACCCCGCAATGTGCCGCAATCTTCTTCATTAATAACAACATCCTGTGCCACATCCACCAAACGGCGTGTTAAGTAACCGGCATCCGCTGTTTTAAGGGCGGTATCCGCCAAACCTTTACGGGCACCATGAGTACTGATAAAATATTCCAATACACTCAGGCCATCTTTAAAATTTGCCAGGATGGGATTTTCAATAATCTCTGATCCCGATGAACCACTTTTCCGTGGTTTAGCCATCAGACCTCTTAAACCAGCCAACTGCTTAATCTGTTGTTTACTACCACGTGCACCACTATCCAACATCATATAAACAGAGTTGAAACCCTGTTTATCAGTTGCAAGCTCCCGTATAAGCGTTTCTGTTACTTTAGTATCTACACGGCTCCAGATATCAATAATCTGGTTGTACCGCTCGTTGTTGGTAATTAAACCCATGTTGTAACTATCCCACACTTCTGCTACTTCCACTTTAGCATTATTTACCAGCTCCCCTTTTACCGCAGGGATAATAAGATCATTAATGTTGAACGATAACCCACCACGGAATGCCATTCGGTATCCCAGTGTTTTAATATCATCCAGAAACCTTGCAGTAATTGGAACACTTGTCCACTTGATGATATCACCAATAATTTCACGCAGGTTCTTTTTAGTAAGCAGTGCATTTATATAACCAACTTCTTTTGGTACAAACTGGTTAAACAGTACACGGCCAACCGTTGTTTCTATTAATTTATAGGTAAGCGTGCCATCGTTATTCCGGTAGTTGGCTTTTACTTTGATATTTGCATGAAGGTCTATCTGCTTTTCGTTGTATGCAATAATTACTTCTTCTGAAGAATAAAAAGATTTGCCTTCTCCTTTTACGATCTCTGTTTCCGTAGATTTTTTACCCTTGGTAATGTAATACAAACCAAGCACCATGTCCTGAGAAGGAAGGGTAATAGGAGTACCATTCTGAGGGTTCAATATATTGTGAGAAGACAACATTAATAACTGGGCTTCCACAATGGCAGCATTGCTCAAAGGAACGTGAACTGCCATTTGATCACCATCAAAATCGGCGTTGAAAGCCGTAGTTACCAAAGGGTGCAACTGAATCGCTTTACCTTCTATCAACTTTGGCTGAAAAGCCTGGATGGACAGCCGGTGAAGGGTTGGGGCCCTGTTCAACATAACAGGATGACCTTTTAATATATTCTCAAGAATATCCCAGATGATGGCTTCTTTTTTATCAACCAGTTTACGGGCACTCTTTACAGTTTTTACAATACCTCTTTCAATAAGTTTGCGAATAATAAACGGTTTGAATAACTCTGCCGCCATATCTTTTGGCAAACCACACTCATGCATTTTCAATTCAGGTCCTACCACAATAACAGAACGACCGGAATAATCCACACGTTTACCCAATAAGTTCTGCCGGAAACGACCTTGTTTACCTTTCAATACATCACTCAATGATTTCAGTGCACGCCCACCTTCTGCTTTTACAGCATTTGATTTACGGCTGTTATCAAATAGTGAATCTATGGCTTCCTGCAGCATACGTTTTTCATTACGTAAGATTACTTCGGGAGCCTTGATTTCTAACAATCTTTTTAAACGGTTGTTACGGATAATAACCCGTCGGTACAAATCATTCAGATCAGATGATGCAAAACGCCCACCATCCAATGGAACCAACGGACGCAATTCCGGTGGAATTACCGGAATATATTGCATTACCATCCACTCGGGGCGGTTATTAATTCTTGTATTAGCATCACGAAAACTTTCTACCACGCTTAAACGCTTTAATGCATCAGCTTTGCGTTGTTGAGAGGTTTCGTTTGCTGCAGCATGGCGAAGATCAAAACTTAGTTGGTCTAAATCTAATTTGCCCAACATAGCATGAACTGCTTCTGCTCCCATTTTGGCCACAAATTTTTCCGGGTCATCTTCAGGAAGCATTTGATTTTCTTTTGGAAGCGTATCCAGTATATCCAGGTATTCTTCTTCCGTTAAAAGATCACCATAATTTTGTCCCTTATCAACTCGGATACCGGGTTGAATTACAACAAAACGTTCGTAGTAAACAATAGTTTCTAATTTCTTAGAACTCATTCCCAATAGGTAACCAATTTTATTTGGCAGTGATTTAAAATACCAGATATGAACAACTGGTACCACCAGTTTAATGTGGCCCATTCTTTCTCTGCGCACTTTCTTTTCTGTTACTTCCACACCGCAACGGTCGCAAACAATACCCTTGTAACGGATACGTTTATATTTTCCGCACGCACATTCATAATCTTTTACCGGGCCAAATATCCTTTCGCAAAACAAACCATC
>JAYUTS010000164.1:0-3164 GCA_043754995.1 Chitinophagaceae bacterium | reverse complement strand
AATTAGCAGTTGACGCAGAAGCAAATAGCTGGCTCATCAGCAAAACGGGGTTATCAAAAAACGCTGCTGAAAAATTACAACTGGTCGCCCGTCCTGCTGCAGAGGAGTTTGCGGATATACATGATGTGTGGCAGGATGAGCAGGGCAATACCTGGTACAGCATTAAAGGGGCAATTGTAAAACAACAAGCCAATACATCTGGTAAAACCATTATTAAGTTACCGGGCATTGATCATAAAACCGACATCACTTCTTTGTACCAGGATGAAGCACTCAACCTATGGATCGGCACCATGGGTAAAGGCATTTATCTTATCAACACAACAACCAATGCTGTACAACGAATGTCGGCGCTGCAAGGCAATGAAACGATGAGTGTATTATCAATCACAGGTCGTAATAATAATATCTGGATCTCATCTCTTCAGGGTATCTATCATACTACTGTTGCAAATGGTGAATATATTTTTCAAAACCTCACCGAACTCTCTGGCATCGGCATCAATTATATTTATCATATTTACGAGGACAGTAAAGGGCGGGTTTGGTTTGCAACGGATGGTAAGGGTTTAGTGTTGATGCAAAACGACCGCTTTATACATTATGGCGAAAAAGAGGGCCTTGCGGCTAAAGTCATCTATTCTATTGCAGAAGATAAACAGGGAGTTATCTGGTGTGCTGCATTTCAAAAAGGATTATACCGGTTTAATGGAAAAAGCTTTGTCAATTTTGGAATTGCAAACGGCATCCCTGACCTGGACATTTCTTCCCTTGATACAGATAACAAAGGAAATATATTCTGCATTAGTCGAACTGGCTATTTTTTAATTGATGCAACAACACAATCTGTTATCATTCCCGGTAATAAGCAGCAACTGGGCCTGTTTAATACCGATCTTAATAGCACAGACCACACAAAAAAAGGAGTCTTCTTTCATACCAGTAATGGCATCTTTCGATATACACAGCCCTCCTATCAGCAAAGGAATCAACCTCAAACAAGCATTACTTCTGTTTTGCTGTTTCTGAAAGAAATCAACGCTGTTGGTAAAGCAACATTCAAACATGATGAAAACAATCTTTCGTTTTCATTTGCCGGTATTTATTTTTCAAACCCTGAATTGGTACAATACCAATATAAACTGGATGGTTATAATAATGAATGGCAGCCAAGTAAAAATGATGAAGTGAATTTTCCCAAATTGCAACCGGGCAGTTATACATTCAGAGTGCGATCCTCCGTTACAGGAAATTTTGAAAAAGCATCAGAAGCACTTTATACATTCAGCATCAGTAATCCTTTTTGGAAAGAATGGTGGTTCGTACTTTCAGCCATTGTATTGATCACAGGTTTTTTAATTTATGTCATTAAAGAACGGGGAAAAGCTGCACAGCAATGGCAGCAACTGCAAACTGAAAAATTACAATCGCAATATGAAACACTCAAGAACCAGGTAAACCCTCATTTCCTGTTCAACAGTTTTAATACGTTGTTGAATGTAATTGAGGAAGATCCACAGAAGGCAGCAACGTATGTAGAGCACCTCAGTGATTTTTACCGCAGTATTGTCAACATGCGGGAAAAAGATTTGATCTTACTGGCAGATGAACTGAAGATCATTGAAGATTATTTTTTTATACAGAAAAAACGATTTGGAACAGCATTGCTGTATGAAAGTATCATCACAGATCAGCAGAAAACCACTTTCAGCATTCCACCGCTTACATTACAACTGCTGGCCGAAAATGCAATTAAACACAATATTGTATCAAAAGACAAACCCTTGCTGCTGCAAATCTTTATTGAGGATGAAACCCTGAATGTTAAAAACAACCTGAATGTGAAAGTAACAAAAGAAAAAAGCGAAGGGCTTGGTTTACAAAATATCAAAAACAGGTTTTTATTAGTTGCCAATAAGGAAGTGAAGATTGAAACAACAACAACTCACTTCATCGTTAAACTCCCATTAATAAAACGAACATGACCCATGTACTGATTCTTGAAGATGAAGACCCTGCAGCAAGACGTTTGCAAAAACTATTACATGAAACAACTGAAGAAGTGGAAGTGCTGGCTGTGCTCGACAGTATCAGCAAAGCAAAAGAATGGCTGGCAACCCATCCGCATCCACAACTGATGCTGGTTGATATTCATTTGGCTGATGGAATCAGCTTTGAACTCTTTAAGCAAACAGAAGTGAATTGCCCCATCATATTTACAACGGCCTATGATGAATATGCATTACAGGCTTTTAAACTCAACAGTATTGATTACCTGCTTAAACCCATTAAAAAAGATGAACTGCAGCAGGCCTTAAAAAAGTTTTCAAAACTGAAAGCTGCTCAGCCCATGAACATTGATCAATTATTACTGGCTGTATCGCAAAACCCAGCCGATAAATTCCGCCAGCGTTTTGTAATCCGTTATGGCGAGCATATCAAAACCATCGAAACAAAAGACGCTGCTTATTTTTATACCGAAGCAAGAGCCAATTTCCTGGTTACCAAAGATGCCAAACGCTATGTCATTGATTTTAATCTTGATCAGTTGGAACAAATGCTCAACCCTTCTTTGTTCTACCGCATCAACAGGCAGTTCATAATATCCATTGAAGCAATTGAAGAAATGAGTACCTGGTCCAAAGGGCGGGTAATGGTAAAATTGAAACCTGCTACAAAACTCGAAACTATTGTAAGCACTGAACGATCGGCTGAGTTTAAAAAATGGCTGGCTGGCGAATAAGATTGCCCAGCTCAAACAATAAAACAACCGTCTGGGTAAACAATACTTGTGTTTCTAAAACTATTGTTTCAATTTTATCGTATTAAATGAAAGCATTTTATATGAAAGCACATATCCTTGTGATCCTTCTTATTACAACTACCCTTTTTTCCTGTACAAAAAAAAACGATGATCCTGCTGCGGATGTTGATATAACAACCGGCACATGGCGTGTTAGTTATTATTGGGATCAAAAAGATGAAACCAGTAATTTCTCATCTTACTATTTCATGTTTCTGAGCGGCGGTACATTTATGGCACATAACAGCACCGGGGTAATAACCGGTACATGGAGTTTAAGCAGCAACAAACTCAACATCAGCTTTACCGATCCATTGTTGAGCGATCTCAATAATGATTGGTTAATAACCGAAAAAACAAC
>JAYUTS010000163.1:0-7175 GCA_043754995.1 Chitinophagaceae bacterium | reverse complement strand
CTGCTCTTACTTATGATTTTGAAGTGTGGAGTGCAGCACAAAAGAAATGGCTGGAGTGCAGCAGTGTAAGCAACTTTGAAAACTATCAAACCAACCGCATGAAAATCCGGTTTAAAGATGATAAAGGGAAAATGCAATTACTGCATTCACTCAATGGCAGTTCATTGGCATTGCCAAGAATATTGGCTGCGTTGCTGGAAAATAATCAAACAGAAAGCGGAATTAACATACCTAAAGTATTACAATCTTATTTTGATGCAGATGTATTGAATTGATTTCTCAATAGAATAAATGAAACAGCCATTGCTTTTAATACAAGGGCTGTTTTTTATTAATGGAAGATTATCTTAAAGTTTCTCTTGGGCCACCTACAGCATAAGTTGCCTGCATACGCAATGCCTGGCCTTTTGTAAACATATACATACAGGCATCATCGGTATAATCCATGTAATTCATCGTCATTTCAATGCTGCCATCACAAATACTGATCTTATTGGCAGCGGGGCAACCAAAATTATACGTGTAGTGCAAGGGCGTATCATCTACACGATCATTGCCGCATTTATGATCGCCCCATATATGCGAAAGATTAAAGTAATGACCTACTTCATGTGTAGCAGTGCGGCCAAGATCATAATCATCATATAGATTATAACTGTTTCCCCGGCCAAAAGAAAGTGTATTGAGTACTACACCATCTGTAGCTTTATTGCCGCCGGGAAATTGAGCATAACCAAGTATTCCTCCACCCATATTGCACACCCATATGTTGAGTGTTGTTTCTGGGTTTGTAGCATCAATGCCGCCTCTTGATGAAGATTTCATTGCATTATTAGTGGAAAAGGCAGCAACAGTTGTGTATTTGCGAACCACCTGTTGTAAAACAAAATTAATTTTAATATCGCCTGCTTTTACACTATTGTAAGTTGAAGTTGAATATAAATCCCTGTTGGTAGCTGCAAAATCTTCATTCAACACATCTATTTGTGATTTGATCTGGCGGTCCGAAATATTTTGTACTGCTGTATTATAAAGTACGTTTACAACAACAGGTACTTCCAGCGTGCCATCTGCCAGTAAACGAAAAGCTGCAGGGTCTTGCATGTAGCGTGCAGTAAACAATTCAATTTCATCCATTCGTTGCTGTAAAGAAGGATCGGCTTTCAGTTGCTCCTGTAATACTTCATATGTTTTGCAAACACGTTGAATGGGTACAGGATTTATATCAACCAGCTTTTCTTCACTTTGTTCCGGTGATTTTGTACAAGTGCTGAAGAGGAAAATAAACAGGGGATACAATAAAAATTTTGTTTTCATACGCTGTAGTTTATAATTCATACAATGAATTGAGTTAAAAAAGTTACAACTTCTCAACGAAGAATAAAAGCATGTTTTTAGTTTATTTTTTATAAACAACAAAACCCTCCATATAGAGGGCTTTGTTTTATTTTCTCATGTTGCTCTACTGGCGTAAACCTGCTCTTGGGCCACCAACAGCATAAGTTGCCTGCATACGGGAGGCCTGGTTAGTTGTAAACATATACATACAAAAATCATCTGTATAGTCCATATAGTTCATGGTCATTTCAACAGGTTTGCCGCTGCATTTACTTGTATGATCTGCAGCAGGGCAACCATAATTAGCGCCATCATGTGCTGGAGTATCAGCAACATTATCGTTACCGCATCTTCTGTCGCCCCAGATATGGCGCAGGTTAAAATAATGACCTACTTCATGCGTGGCAGTTCTGCCTAAGTCATAAGTAGAAATATAAGTTCCGGCCGGATATTTTGTCCTGCTGCCAAAAGCTGAATATAAAACCACCACACCATCTGTTGTTAATGATCCACCCGGGAATTGAGCATAACCTAAAATGCCATTGCCGATATTACAGGACCATAAATTTAATGTAGTTGAAGGACTGGTTGGATCAATACCACCTTGTGAAGTTTTCTTCATGGCATCATTAGTACCCCATGATGTAACGGTGGTTTGTTTCCTGTTTGTAGCTTGTAAAACAAATGTAATTTTTGTGTTGCCTGCTTTTGTATTTTGATACGTTGTTGTTTTGTTTACATCAGAATTGGTGCCGGCAAAATCTTCATTCAATACATCAATTTGTGATTGAATTTGTAAATCGGATATATTCTGTGCACTATTGGCATATAATACATTTACTACAACCGGCACTTCCATGCTGCCATCTGCTAACAATCTGAAAGCTGCGGGGTTTTGCATATAACGGGCAGTGAAGGCTTCAATTTCATCCATCCTGTTTTGTAAGGCAGGATCATCTTTTAATTGTTGTTGTAATACTTCATAGGAAGCACACTGCCGTTCTGTAATAACGGCACTTGCATTTTCAGGTTCGGGCACGCTTAATTGTTTGTCGGTTTTGTTTTTGTTACATGCAGCAAAAACAATAATTCCACATAAAGCGATCAAAGAAAGTCTTTTCATTTTATTGACATGGTTGTTTAGAGATGAAAAAAAGAAACGTGAATTTATTATTTTTTTGCTAACAGACGTAAGTATTTTAGTCTTTTTTTGAAAAAAGTGTATTCAGGATATTTTCAGAAGGCATATTAGATGGTTGTTAATATCTGGTTTTCTTTTTAACATGCTGCTAATCATTCCTTAATAATGTATCTCCTGTTGCTGCTGTACAAAACTTGATATAGTATTGCGGTTCACCAAAATTAATAACCATGCAAAAAGTTTTTACACTCTGTTTACTGGCATTTTTCTCATTATCAGCAAATGCACAATTTAATAAGGGGGATAAAGTGCCGGGATTTGGATTAAATTTTAATTCATCTACTTATAAAAATAATACTTCTGCTACCCCTTATACAAACAATAATACTGGTTTTAGTTTATCCATGGAACTTGGAATCGCTGAGAAGGTAAACAGACTCAATGGTTTTTTTATTGGGGGCGGATATGGGGTAACCAAGCAGGAATACCCATCTCAACCTGTAAGCAACTATAAAAATAATTCTTTCAGTACAGGTGCCGGCTATTTCATGAGAAGTTATAAGTCTTTAGGTAAAAACTTTTTTCTTTTTGGCGAAGGAAGAGCTGGGGTTAATTATTCTCAAACAAACTATACGATTAACTCAGTTAGTTCTAAAGGACAACAATATGGAGTAAATCTTGGCCTTTACCCCGGGCTGGCATATAAATTGAGTAACAGGTTTTTAGTTGAACTTCGGCTTGCCGATTTTGTAAGCACGGGATATTCCCAATCTGAATCGAAAGCACCCAATGGTAAAAAAGATATTCAACGTCAGTTCTCAATAGGATCAAGTCTTGGAATAGGATATTTAAGTAATATTGGAATTGGAGTGCGATGGGTTCTGTAATTTAACTGTTACTAAACCCCCTGTAACTCAAGAGGCATTTCTACCGCCTCTTTTTTTATTTTCCTGTTCATTACATAAAACCAAAGAGGTGGAATATGTGCCAGTATCATCATGCCCGGATAGCCGGTGGGCATTTGCGGCGAATTTTCATGATGACGCAGAATTTGATATTTGCGGCTGGCTTTATAATGATGATCACTGTGGCGACTAAGTTCAAATAACATCAAACGTCCTATTACATGATCACTGTTCCAACTGTGGTGTGGCATAGCTCTTTCATAATTGCCTGATGAGGTTTGGTTTCTGCTCAATCCATAGTGCTCAATATAATTGACGCATTCCAGCAGCAAAATACCAAGCAATGCAGCAGCGAGATAAAACAACAGGATCTTCCATCCAAAAACAAAAAAGATCACACTAATCAATAAAAGCTGAATGAGCTGTACCTGCAGCATTTCATTTTTCAAACTGTAAACAGGTAGCTTTCGTTTCTTCATTTCATCATTCGCAATCTTCCATGCACTGATGTATGAGAAAATAATAGTGCGTGGATAAAATGCAAACACAGTTTCATTATATCTTCCGCTTGAAGGATCTTCTTGTGTTGCTACATTTTTATGATGGCCTTTATTATGTTCAATAAAAAAATGGATGTACTGCGAAGTGAGGAGTAATGATTTGGCAAGGAACTGTTCAAACCTGTTAACCCTGTGACCCAATTCATGTGCCACATTAATACCAAACACACCGCATAATAAACCCATGCTCATGATACGGCCTGTTACATCAATCCATGTAAGGGTTTCATCCTTTAAAGACAAAAGAAAACTGATCAATAAAAAATATTGCAACGGAACAATGAGGTATAAAATATAATCATAAGTTTTATCTGCTTTGGCTAATTCCTCTTCTGCTGCTGAAAGATTACTGGTTTTGGGTTTGATGAATAATTCAAGCAAGGGGATAAAAGCAAACCCATAAATAACCGGTAAAAAAGTAATCCATCCTGTATTTAGAAAAGATACCCAGGCGGTTGCAAAAACAAGAAAAGGACTCAGATATTTATAGGGTCTGCTATTCATATAATGAAGTTAGAAAATTAACAAGCCAGAATAAAAGATTTTACCACTTTCTTTCGTTGTACATTAAACTACCAGACTGTCCAAAAGTCTTAACACAATAATTCAACTACATGCCGGCATCCTTACAATTGAAAAATCAGCATTTATTATGGCGTGCAGGATTTGGTCCTGCCGTTGAGCAATGGAACGATCTCGATAAAGTATCTCCCTCCAAATTGTATGAGGCCCTTGAAAAAGCATCCCGGAAAGAACCAATGCCATTAAAAGTAGCAACTAATTTTGTGGAAGGTTTGATGAATGGTGTTGATGGTATAAGGCGTACAGAAATGACCCAGGAACAAAGGCAACAGATGCAAAAAAAATCAAGAGAAGAAATCCGTAACCTGAACCTTGAATGGTTGGATGAAATGGTGAACAGCAATCAGCAGTTGCGTGAAAAACTGGCTTTCTTCTGGCATGGGCATTTTGCATGCCGCAATCTGAATGCATTGTATCAGCAGGATATGGTGAACATCATCCGTAAAAATGCATTAGGCAATTTTGGAACGATGCTCAAAGAAGTAAGCCGCAGTGCAGCCATGCTCGCCTTTCTCAACAATCAGCAAAACAGAAAACAAAAACCCAACGAAAATTTTGCCCGTGAAGTAATGGAACTCTTTACCATGGGCCGTGGCAATTATACTGAAAAAGATATTAAAGAAGCGGCCCGTGCATTCACCGGCTGGCAGTTTAAATTGAATGGTGATTTTATTTTTCGTGAAAACTTTCATGATACAGGTGTAAAAACAGTTTTAGGAAAAACAGGAAACTTTGATGGTGATGATGTGTTGGATATTTTGCTGGAACAAAAACAAACAGCAACTTATATCTGTACCAAGCTCTATCGGTTTTTTGTAAATGATCAGGCGGATGAACAAAAAGTGAAATGGCTGGCCGATCGTTTTTATCAATCAGGCTACGAAATTGCGGCTTTGCTGAAAGATATTTTTACCAGCGATTGGTTTTATGATCAAAAAAATATTGGCACAAGAGTGAAGTCTCCTGTTGATCTGTTAGTGGGCATCCGTCGATCAATGCCCATGCAAATTGAAAATGAAGATGCACAGTTGTATTTACAAAAAATATTAGGGCAGGTTTTGTTCTATCCTCCAAATGTGGCCGGATGGCCTGGCGGGTTTAACTGGATTGACAGTTCATCACTCATGTTCCGCATGCGGGTTCCGCAATTGATTGCAACCAAAGAAGCATTCAACATCCGTGCAAAGAGCGATGATGATCAGGAAATGGGGCGTATGCAGCAAACCGGTAATAAAATGGGTGGCAGAGTATTGCAAACAACCATCCGCTGGGAACCTGCGATGAAACAATTAGAAAAAATTTCAAGAGAAAATTTATTGACAAACATTGCAGCATTGATGTGGCAAACTGTTCCATCTCCAATCAATAAACAGTTGATGGAAAAGTTTACAGATGCTGCCAGCCGGGAACGATATATTCAAACAACCATCATTCAACTCATGTGTACACCTGAATATCAAATGTGCTAAAAAAACTGTTAGCGGTAAGCTTTGAACTGCGAGCCCTGACAGTAATTAATAAATGAATTTTTCATGCTGTGTAAATTGCTTATAGCTCACAGCTAATAGCTAAAAGCTTTCTTATGTATATACAACGTAAAGATTTTATTCAACTCGGTTCACTTGCAACAGCATCCTTACTGATGCCGCAGTTTTTGAAAGCATTTGAAAAAGGAACACTTGTGCCCCCGGGAAATAAAGTAACGGTTATTATACAATTCAGTGGCGGTAACGATGGATTGAATACGGTGATTCCTTACAGGAATGATCTGTATTACAGCAATCGTCCACGTTTGGGTATTCAACGAAATGCAGCATTGTCTCTTACCGATGAAGCAGGACTGCACCCCTCGCTTACTGCATTTAAAGAATTATATGATGATGGCAGTTTAGGAATATTCAACAGTGTTGGTTATCCGAATCCGGATAAAAGTCATTTCCGCAGCATGGATATCTGGCACACCGCAAGCAATAGTAAGGATTACTGGAACACAGGTTGGGTGGGCAGATATTTAGATGCACAATGTAGAGGTTGTGATAAACCTACTCAGGCATTGGAAATTGATGATGTGTTAAGTCTTGCATTGAAAGGTGATCAGATCAAAGGATTGGCATTGGAAGATCCCCGTCGTTTATATAATACGAGCCAGGAAAGATATTTCAAGGAAATGCTTGCTCAACATAAAAAGGATGCACATGAACAGCCGGTTGATTATTTATACAAAACAATGGCTGAAACTATTTCAAGTGCCGATTATATTTTCAAACAAAGCAAGCAACACCCTTCATCTGAATCTTATCCCAACAGTGATTTGGGTAAAGGATTAAAAACAATTGCATCGCTCATCTTCAGTGAAATCAATACCAAAGTATATTATATTTCATTGGGCAGTTTTGATACACATATCAACCAGGAGGCACAACAGAAACGTTTGTTTACAGATCTGAATGATTCAGTAAAAGCATTTGTAAAAGATCTCAAAGCCAACAATCGTTTCAATGATGTATTGCTGTTTACCTTCTCTGAGTTTGGCAGAAGGGTGGCGCAGAATGCAAGCAATGGAACCGATCATGGTAAGGCCAACAATATGTTTTTCATTGGTGGTGGTTTAAAACAACAGGGCATTTACAATCCCTTGCCCGATTTATC
>JAYUTS010000162.1:0-18214 GCA_043754995.1 Chitinophagaceae bacterium | reverse complement strand
AGATCAGCATGCAAAGAGATACGGTCATCTTCAACCTCATCAACCAGGAATTACAACGTCAGCGTCATGGCATTGAGCTTATCGCTTCAGAAAACTTTACTTCGCTCCAGGTTATTCAGGCGATGGGTAGCGTGTTAACCAATAAATATGCTGAAGGTTATCCTGGCCGACGATATTATGGCGGTTGTGAAATAGTTGACCAAACAGAACAATTAGCCATTGACCGCTTGAAAGAAATCTTTGGTTGTGCATATGCCAATGTGCAGCCGCACAGTGGAGCACAGGCAAATGCAGCAGTGATGAGTGCCATCATTCAACCCGGTGATGCTATTCTTGGTTTGGATTTGAGTATGGGCGGCCACTTAACGCATGGTTCTGCAGTTAATTTTAGCGGTAAATTGTATAAACCACATTTTTATGGTGTGGTAAAAGAAACTGGTCTTGTTGATTATGAAATGCTTGAGTCTAAAGCAAGAGAAGTAAAACCAAAACTCATTATTTGCGGCGCCAGTGCTTACAGTCGTGATTGGGATTATGTTCGCATTCGTAAAGTTGCTGACGAAGTAGGTGCTTTTGTGATGTGCGATATGGCACATCCTGCAGGGTTAATTGCAAAGGGCTTATTAAATTCTCCTTTCGAACACTGTCATTTTGTTACATCAACTACACATAAAACATTACGTGGACCAAGAGGCGGTATTATTTTAATGCACAAGGATTTTGAAAACCCGTTTGGCCTGAAAGATGTAAAAGGTAATACACGCATGATGAGTAATCTCATGGATATGGCCGTATTCCCGGGTCAGCAGGGCGGACCATTGGAACATGTGATTGCGGCCAAAGCCGTTGCGTTTGGTGAAATTTTGACTGATGAATTTGCTGCCTATGCAAAACAGGTACAGTTGAATGCACAGGCGATGGCGAAGGCATTTGTTGAAAGAGAGTATAAACTTATATCTGATGGAACAGATAATCATTTAATGCTGATCGATCTGCGCAATAAAAACATCAGTGGTAAAAAAGCTGAACAGGTATTGGGTAAAGCCGATATAACTACCAATAAAAACATGGTTCCATTTGATGACAAAAGCGCTTTTGTAACAAGCGGTATCCGCACAGGTGTACCGGCCATTACTACAAGAGGAATGAAAGAAGAGCACATGAACTTTGTGGTAGATGTTATTGACAGAAGCCTGATTAATGCAGATGACGATGCACTATTGAATAAGATCCGGACAGAAGTGAATACATTTATGGAACAGTTTCCATTATACCCAGAGTTAGGATAATGATTTATTTTCGTTTTCAACTATTAACTTAACGCCATGATCCAACGAATTCAAAGCATCTGGTTATTTTTTGCAGCAGCTTTTTCTTTGGCCACTTTGAAATTTTCATTTTACAGTGGAAACAAAGACAATAAACTCTTTGCTGAATTAAACGGATCTTCTTATTTTTTGCTGCTCATATTAGCAGTAGCTGTTGCTTTAACAGCGCTTTCAACTATCTTTTTATTCAGGAACCGTAAGTTGCAAATGCAACTTTCCTTCCTTGGTTTTCTGTTGCAGGTAATTGCGATAGTTGCCTATTTTCTGCAAACAAAACAATATACAGAGGGCAGCTTCACTTTAACTTCTGTTCTTACATTTGCAATCCCCGTTTTTTTTATACTAGCCATCATGGGCATCAGAAAAGATGATAAGCTCATAAAGAGCATGGATCGGCTACGTTGATTTTGTTAATAATCCGTTTTCGTTTTTTTTACTAATCCTTTTTTATATCAGCATCCACGCTGTACCGACTTGCTGTTTTCAAAACCGTTTTCGTTTTATACGTTGTGTTTATGACTGCCACTCAGTACAAATACTGTGAAAAAAGAACAATTACCCTTATTTAGGTATCAGTGTTTTCTATATTGTTTATATAAGTGGTTACTCTTAATTTTACAATCCCAAATCCACATCCATGAAAACAATACTACCCGTTTTGCTTTTCCTTTTTATTTCTCATAAGGCTAATGCTACCATACGCACAGCTATCGGTAATACAGGTCAAGGCTGGTCTGTTGCAGAAAACTGGAGCCTTTCAGGCGTTCCCGAACACGGAGATACCGTATTAATTCCTGCTGGTGTAACAATGACTGTTAAATCAAATATTTACAGCACATTACCTCACTTAGTAATCAGAGTTTATGGAACACTGCATTTTGCACCGGGAGGCAAACTCGATCTTGCGTCAACCTCTTCTATCAATATCTACTCAACTGGTTTTATTACAAGTACGGGCTCACCATCTTCAGTCATTACAATTGTGAGGTGTGAACAAATATTCCGGAAATAGTGATGGTACTATTGTTGGGCCAGCTTTTGCAAGCAGCGCAACAGGAGCATCTCCTATTGGATTTGGCCAGGGAATATTGCCTGTAAAATTTCAATCGTTTTTTGTAAAATCAAATACCAAAAAGCAGGCCCTGTTATCATGGATTGTGAGCGATGAGGAACAGATTGCCAACTACAGCATTGAAAAAAGTAATGATGGCAGAACCTGGAAACTAATGAACAAACAACCTGCAAAAAATACCAGCCAGACGCAAAACAGTTACGCAGATATTGACAGTTTTTTGCTGACAGGAAACAATTATTACCGCATACTTGCAACCGGCTTCAATGGGGAGTTTTTTTACTCAGCAATTGAAATGCTTGCTGAGAGAAATACAAAAATATTTTCAGTTTATCCCAACCCGGTTTCATCGCAATTACATTTAAACATTGATCAGGCAACTATTCATGCTCCGTTTACAATAACGATATACAGCATGAATTCAGTGAAGGCAGATCAGTTCAGGTTTGAAACAATGCCTTCAAAAATTGCATTAAACATCAGTCATCTGCCAAAAGCATCTTATCGCATTTCACTTACTGACAATGCAGGAATAAAACAAGATCAAACCATTATTATTTATTAATGAATATATTTTGCTGTACGGCTGTTTTTTATTTTTGCTAACCCGGCCGGCAAACCTGCATAAACAACTTCGCCACCGCCATCACCTGCTTCCGGGCCCAGGTCAATCACCCAATCGGCCCGTTTAATTACATCGGTGTTATGTTCAATCACCAAAACAGAATGACCTTTTTCAATTAACGCATGAAAGCTTTTGAGCAGTTTATTGATATCATGAAAATGAAGACCCGTTGTGGGCTCATCAAAGATGAAAAGGATACTGCCTTGCCCGTTTCCACGTCCCAGAAAAGAGGCAAGCTTTACACGTTGTGCTTCACCACCACTTAATGTATCGCTGCTTTGTCCCAGTTTAATATAGCCTAAGCCAACATCTGCTAAAGGAGATAATTTTTTCACCAGGTCTTTTTCATTTCTGAAAAAATCAAGTGCGTCATCCACACTCATCTCCAGTATATCAAAAATACTTTTATCGTTATACTTTACTTCCAGTACTTCCTCTTTGAATCGTTTGCCGTTGCATACATCGCAGGTTAAATGCACATCAGCCAAAAACTGCATTTCCACTACCTGCTCTCCTTCACCTTTGCAGGCATCACATCTGCCTCCATCAACATTAAATGAAAAGTGTTTTGGCAAAAAACCCCTGATCTTACTTAAAGGCTGTTGAGAAAATACATCTCTTATTTCGTCATAGGCTTTGATGTACGTAACAGGGTTGCTCCTGCTGCTTTTGCCAATTGGGTTTTGATCCACCATTTCAATTTGTGCAACAGCATCCAGATCTCCACTGAGTTGTTTGTGCAAGCCTGCTTTGTCGCCAAACTCACCTTTGATTTTATTTAATGCAGGGTATAAAATATTTTTTACCAGTGTTGTTTTACCGCTTCCGCTCACACCACTTACTACACACAATACGTTCAATGGAAATTCTACTGTGATATTTTTTAAGTTATGTTGTCTTGCTCCTTCTACTTTAATACTGCGGTTCCAGTTACGTGGCTTTCCAAAATCCTGAATTGTTCTTTCTCCATTCAAATACTTGCCCGTTAAACTTTTTTTATTGCTGATGATGGCCTCATAATTTCCTTCAGCAATCACTTCACCACCTAAATGACTGGCAAAGGGACCCATATCAATAATATGATCAGCCTCTCTCATCATCATTTCATCATGTTCCACTACTACAACCGTATTGCCGAGGTTGCGTAAATCTTTTAATACAGTGATTAGATTAGCTGTATCACGGGGATGCAATCCTATAGAAGGTTCATCAAGAATATATAAAGAATCTGTAAGGTTACTTCCTAATGAACGTGTCAGTTGTATCCGCTGACTTTCGCCACCACTCAAACTGTTAGCCAATCTGTTTAACGAAAGATAACCTAAGCCAACCTGCAGTAAAGTTTGAACACGGTTATTGATCTCAAACAAAATACGTTTACCAACTTCCATATCATAAGCACTCAACTTCAATTCATCAAACCAAATTTTCAAATCTTTCACCGGCATTTTACATAACTCACCAATATGCCTGCCTCCAACTTTTATATACAATGCTTCTTTGCGTAAACGATAACCTTCACACTCGGTACAGGCTGTTCGTCCCCTGTATCGGCTCAGCAAAACACGGTACTGCACCTTGTATAAATTCTGTTCAACTTCTTTAAAGAAATCATTAATACCCGATGCTGCCCCAACCCCTTTCCATAGCTGATCATATTGTTCAGTTGTTAAATCAATAACAGGTTTATGTACAGGAAAATTTAATTTGCCGGCAGCTTTTACAAACTGTTCTCTCCATAAACCCAGCTTCTCTCCTTTCCATGGAGCAACTGCACCTTCATACACACTCAAACTTTTATCAGGAATTACAAGGTCCTCGTCAATTCCAAGTATTTGACTAAAGCCTTCGCACACCGGACAGGCACCATAAGGATTATTGAAAGAAAATAAATTGGGCACCGGTTCTTCAAACTTAATTCCATCCAGTTCAAACCGATTGGAAAAATGAATCAGTTCTTTACCATCTATTTCAAGATATACTTCGCCCTCACCTTCATAAAATGCTGTGCCTGTACTATCGCTGATGCGATGCAATTCATCTTCATCAAATTGCTTGGCAATAAGCCGGTCAATGAGAACATAATATGCAAGGGCCTTGTCAATGGTAAATAACTTCTTTATTTCATTGTCATCCTTCTCAAGTAAATCTTCAATATGCAATGTTTCACCAGCTTCCTGTTTTTTGCTTTTTCCCACTTGCTTTTTTAAATACACTCTCGTAAACCCTTTCTGCAATAAAATATTCAATTCTTCTTTTATATTCCGCTTTGCATGAAAAGGAAATTTTACCAGCAACAAAATCTTTAATCCTTCTTTTTGTTGTTGAATTGTTTTCAATACATCGGCCACATCATCTTTCTTTACTTCTTTTCCACTTACCGGAGAAATGGTTTTACCTATTCGTGCAAACAACAATCGCATATAATCATAGATCTCTGTCATGCTGCCAACTGTACTGCGGGGAGTTCGGGAAATAACTTTTTGCTCAATGGCGATGGCGGGGCACAGCCCTTTGATATAATCCACATCTGGTTTGTTCATCCGGTTCAGGAACTGACGGGCATAGGCACTTAAACTTTCTGCATAACGCCGCTGGCCTTCGGCATACAAGGTATCAATAGTGAGAGAAGATTTACCGCTTCCTGAAACACCGGTTACTACAATTAATTTATTACGTGGAATATGCACAGAAACATTCCTGAGGTTATGAACTCTTGCACCCTTAATAAAAATATCGTCTTTTTTGATAGCTGCAGTAAGATCGTCAGCCAGCTTTTGAACCCCTGTACTCATAGAAAAACAAATTTAACTCATAAACAGATTGCTGTTATGTACTCATGAAGGAATTTGAAGGCTTGATCAAAATCTTTATATCCCCTTTATTTCGTAAATAAGTGCGACAGGGAAATTACCATTAGCCCATTACGGGGTAATACGTTAAATAATCCAGAATGTTTGAGAATTGAGATTTTTCTATTAATTTTATTCTGAAATTCAGTATCAAGATAAAAAACCCAAATATCTTTCTGCCTATAGCTACAACTTCTACTTAATTATTTCAGTCTTATTATCACTGAAACCCTTTTTTGAAAACCATCAACCGTAGAAGTGTATGCGCCTGTATCAACAATTTACCGATCAACAACTGATTCATCAATTTAAAAATGGTGAAGCTGAAGCTATGGAAACATTAGTGCTCCGTCATAAAGACAAGCTCTATACTTCCATTTTTCTCCTTGTTAAAGACAAATACCTGGCCGAAGATCTCTTCCAGGATATGTTTATCAAGGTTATTGATACCTTCCGAAACAACCGTTACACGGAAGAAGGAAAGTTTTTACCCTGGGCCATGCGAATTGCACACAACCTGTGTGTAGATCATTTCCGCCGGGTAAAACGAACTCCCACCATTAAGACAAGTGATAACCACGATATTTTTGAAGTACTGAATTTCAGCAATGAAAATGCTGAGGAAAAGATGATGAAAAACCAGAGTTATGATCGTATCCGCCGGATGCTCGATCTGTTACCCGAAGAACAACGTGAAGTGATCGTCCTTCGTCATTATGCTGATTTGAGTTTTAAAGAAATTGCATCGCTCACCAACTGCAGTATCAACACTGCCCTGGGCCGCATGCGTTACGGGCTTATTAATATGCGCAAAATGATGACGGAAAAACAAATCGCTCTGTAAAAATTATTCCTGTACGAGAACCTGACAAAACCGAATCCCTTCACAGGCCGTGAAGGGATTTTTTTAGAACTATTTGCCACGAATTAAACGGATTTACACGATAAAGAAATTTGATGTTACAAGCAATTCGTTTTCAGAGCAACTCTTGTTGCGTCGCACAAGTTGAGTACGGATTTTCTATTGAGCTTTTTTTGCAAAGGCTTCCAAGCCACACTCCAGCCACAATTTAAATTCAGCAGCGCCGGGGGTATAACCTTTTGTTTTAGTTAAAGCTGTTTCATCCAAACCAAGTATAGCATATTGAGGTTGTGCAACCGCATTAAAATTTTCGCTCTGAAAGGTGGCCCACTTATCGCCAACGGTTATA
This sequence comes from Chitinophagaceae bacterium, assembly GCA_043754995.1. Lineage (GTDB taxonomy): Bacteria > Bacteroidota > Bacteroidia > Chitinophagales > Chitinophagaceae > Lacibacter. The sequence goes on along the minus strand of JAYUTS010000162.1, from coordinate 11,126 downwards.
ATTTGTTTATCAGATCCTGTTTTTGTTTTGAAGGTTTGTTGTTGTGCTGCCGGCAATATCTTACGTTCATCAACATATAATGAAACAACAACAAATTTATTCCTCATCAAATCGAGTACATCAGGATTGGTCCACACATTTTCCTCCATTCTCCTGCAGTTTACACAAGCCCATCCGGTAAAGTCGATCAGTAAAGGTTTGTTTTCTTTTCTTGCTAATGCCAATGCTTCCTCATAATCTCTCAAAGGCTCTAATGAGCTTTCACAATTTACAGGGTGAGCGTATACACTATAACATAATGGTGGGGGAAATCCACTGATCAGTTTCAGGTTCGCCCATTTGGTATTTGTAATACCCGGTGCTATATAAACAGCAGCGGCAGCAAACAAAACAATAAACGTCCAGCGTATGCCTCCAATCTTTAGCTTCTTATCATCATGCGGGAAACGGATCAGCCCCAATAAATACAATACCAGCAACAAACCAATCAATAACCAGATACCTAAGAAAACTTCACGGGGCAACAGATGCCATTGTTTCACCAGATCGGCATTACTTAAAAACTTCACAGCCATAGCAAGTTCTAAAAACCCCAACACCACTTTTACAGTATTTAACCACCCACCGCTTTTTGGTAATGATTGCAGCCAGTTGGGAAACATGGCAAATAGAGCAAAAGGCAATGCCAGACCCAAACCAAATCCGCCCATACCAAAACTTAACTGCATAGCACCACCATCTTTAGTTAATGCCCCGGCGAGTAATGATCCAAGGATTGGACCTGTGCAGGAAAAAGAAACGATCGCCAACGTTAATGCCATGAAAAAGATTCCCAGGAAACTTCCCACACTGGATTTTGAATCGGCTGAACTTGCAATATTGCCAGGCAATGTAATTTCAAAGTATCCAAAAAAAGAAATGGCAAAAACAATAAAGATGATAAAGAAAATAATATTGAGCCAGACATTGGTTGAGATATTATTGAGAATCTCAGGATCGGTTTGATCGAGTAAATGAAAAGGCAAACTCAATAATATATAAATGAGGAAAATAAAAAAGCCATACAGTGTTGCATTACGAATGCCTTTACCCCTGCTCCCACTTCGCTTGGTAAAAAAGGAAACCGTTAAAGGGATCAACGGGAATACACAGGGTGTAAGCAAAGCAATAAATCCACCAACTAAGCCTAACAGAAAAATACCCCACAAGCTCTTTCCTTCTGTTCCTTCATCCCCACAATTATTTACTGGATTATTTAAATCAATGGAGCTGATCTTGATTCTTGCTGTTTGTGAAACCCCGCCTTCCAATGCAACATCAAATGCAAACTCTTGTGCTGGAAGAAATTCTTCTTTTGCTCCGGTTGCAAACACAATGGTTCCTTTGAGTTTAGCAGGAACTGTTCCATTGATAGTAATGAGTTGTGAAAGCTTTACTGCGTCTTCAGCAATGAACAGCAGCTTATTGTCAAAGATGGGATCGGCAAATGACTTGCCGCCAAGCATAATTTGTACAGAGCCCTTTTTTACAATTGCACTGTCAGTAAAATGCGCAGCAATAGAATCGAGCCCCTCTGCATTTTTTGTAAAAAGGTAGAGGAATTTTCCGCTTTGTATTTTAGCGGTGAGCTGTAATTCAAATTCATTGGCGCTGATTTTTTTGCTGCTTACTTTCCATTGCACGGCAGATGAATTCTGGGCCGAGGAAGAAACAGTAAGACCAATACCAAAAACAAGAAACAAGGAAAACAGCAAAAAAGATTTCATCAGAGTTGGTTTTAAAAGAGGCTGTTTCAAAGGCTATTAATTGCCGAAAAGGCGGGAAGACGGAAAGAAAATAAGGATTAAAATTCAACTCTTACCGACTTTCCATCTTACCGGCATTTATTTCAAAATAAACTTTTGGAGACAGCCGCGTAAAAACTTATCCTTCTATTTTAATCGTAAATTTTGATTTATCAGGGGGCAAACATTGTTTATCGTCACACACCATAAATTCCACATCACCCACAATGGATGTTTTCACCTTGCTTTTTAATGTAACGATCTGTATAAACTCTACTTTATTAGAATAAAACCGTGAACGGGATTGGGTTGCTTTATCATATGCATCAACAACTTTACCTACTTCTTTTGTTTTACCGTTAACAGTGATCAAAGGATTTTTAGCAAACGTAATGGTTGTTGGCAAGGCTATCGCATCGGTACTTTGTGTTTGACTGTACAAATGCCATCCGGGTTGAATATTGGCAACCATACGCACTTCATATTTCTTATCGCTAATTTTTTTGATGACATAATCCCACTTTACTTTTGTTCCGCTTTGAGCAAAAGCAAGCGCTGCAATGAATACGGCTAAAACTGAAGTAATTATTCTTTTCATGTTTCTTTTATTATATCTTCTGCAAAGGTGCTTCCAATTTCAGTACAAAAATGTGATCTGAACTGCAAAAGCAAATTTTACAGATTATTTACGAATTCCAGAGCTTATGAGATTGCAACGGCAGCGTTGATTAACAATGCATTCAGAATAATACGGCCATCTGTGTTTCCCAGTATAGTGCTGGTTGCTCTTTCCGGATGAGGCATCATGCCAAATACATTAGCTTCTTTATTGGATATACCTGCAATATTCCTGATGGCTCCATTAGGATTAGCTTCTGCAGTTATATTTCCATCTGCATCGCAATACCTGTAGATCACCTGTTCGTTTGTTTCCAAAGCATCCAGTATTTCTTCATCAGCAAAATATCTTCCTTCGCCATGGGCAATCGGTACCTTTAAAGCAGATCCACCCATCCCATTCATATAGATGTTTTTGCAAATGAATTTTTGATTGGCGTTTCGTAACAACACACCGGGCAGCAGATGACTTTCGCATAATATCTGGAATCCATTACAAACGCCCAGCACTTTTCCGCCTTTGTTGGCAAAATCGATCACTGATTGCATCATGGGGCTGAACCGGGCAATAGCGCCGCAACGCAGGTAATCGCCATAAGAAAATCCGCCCGGCAGTACAATACAATCTTCAGTTGAAAACATACTGAGATCCTTGTCTTTATGCCAAAGCATGAGCACTTCCTGGTTCATGTCATTTTGCAGCGAATCCTGCATGTCTCTGTCGCAATTACTTCCGGGGAAAACAACGATTCCAAATTTCATAATAAAGGGAAAAAGCAAAGGTAAGGAATGAAAATTACCTGCTGTTCAATACGGCATAATTGGCAATGATCCAGATGAGGCTCATCCAGAAAAAGAGCTCGGGAAATTTTTTCTTTTTGGGGTGAAAATAAAAGGCCGCATGAAATAAACTTACAGGAACTACAGCCAGTACCCAATGTGTTAACCCAGCATAACTGTTGATAAAAGGTATAAACAGCGCAATGATGAGATAAAAGAACATATAATTCCAACTCTTTCTTACTTGCACCAGCATACGTGCATTAAACCGCAGACTCATTAAGACCCCAATGAGTAATGGCAAAAAAACAAGGCTGAACTCTACCCAAAACTTCCAATCAAAAACAACAGCCGGCAAACGCAAGCTCTGTTTTGGAATCAATGAACCCGCCATTTCCCAATGATCCCATACAAAAAAGTAAACAAGCAGAAAATAAAATGGTGTAAGGATGCCAAGAATGGCAACCAGCCATTCAGCAATATAAAACGGACGGAATAGTATTAATGCTACAATCAATAACAACAATAAATAAACCGATGGAAAATAAAAAAAGGAGGTAACCCCAAACCCAAAGCCAATATTAAACAAAACTGTTTTAGGGCTGGGATGATTGTACAACCCGACCATGCGGGGCCATGCCCATACAAGGATACTGTTAATGATCAATACCGGCGATAATACATTCCATTCAGGAACAATACTGGTAATAACGATATAGGATAAGGCCAGTAAATAGTTGGGAGATGAAAAAAGTTTCTGATCATTAATTAACCCGTTAAAAGTAATGGCCTGTGTAAATAAAAGAAGATATGCAAGAATGGGATATACAACCGGAAATGCTGCTCCTGTTTGCTGAAGCGCTTTTAGTAATTCGATGTATAAAAAACCATCTGTTTCACCGGGCTGAGGAATAACAGGTGAAATAAAATAAGGCAACTTGATAAGGATACCCAGAAAAAAAAGGATAATGACGTTGAGCGGGTTATTGCCTGAAAAAAAACGAACCACAGTAATAATGAAATTAAGCTACAAACATTCCGAAAGAAATTCAATTGACCAAATAATATTAGAAGCTGAATAAAAATGATTTTGCGAATTTCTTATATGGCTAATAGTGGTCGGTGAGGACACCGACCACGGCGGCCGCCGCCAACGGCTTGAGTGGAGAAACAAATTTCTATTTTTAAAAAGATTTCTTTGATAGCCTTTTAACTAAAATTCAATTCGGGCAAAACTGAACGCATTGCGGTAAATACAAGGCACAATCATTTCACGGGCACTTACCTGTTTACCAAAACGGATCATAAATTCAAACCCTTTATCCAAACTTTTAAGCGGCGGTTGTTTATTTACCTTACCTCCGGGTTCAAGTGCCTGTGCATTGAGTAAGGGGTTACGGCGACTCCATTCGTTATAAAGAAATAATAATTCTGCTCCGCTGTTCATGATCTGGTAGCTGAGCATATTATCAGAATTATCATCAAACTGTGATTTAGCAACCACATTGTTCCATTGCATATTGGCATCTTTATCCAATGAAATCACCATTACATTATCAGTATAATAACGGGTTTGATTATTGCCCCCCCAGCCGCTACCGAAGGATGAGCCCCAGTTCATACCCCAACCACTCATTCCCCAGTTGTTCCATGGGTTCCAGCCGAGATAACTGCCCGGGCCGTATGGGTTACCCCACATCCATGGATTATCCCAACGGTTGTAATTACTGCCCCGGCTGCTGCCATAAGTGTTTTCGCCGGTAATTAATATGCCACCATCTTTTTTAACGATCAGGTGTTTTAAATAATAATCATTAAAAGCAAGCCTCGATGAATTATCCCCTTTTGCAAGAGTTCTGAAATCATCGTTGAACTCTGTAGCTTTTTCAATATCAGTTCCACTGAGATCTTTATTAATTATTGCAGTAAACAAACCATCAATATTTCCACGCTTTGATTTTGAATACAGGGAGGTTAATACATAGCGTCCATTCAGGTTATCAACTTTAATACGTAATTCTTCCAGGAATACTTTATTCAGTGTTAAATCAAATTTCTTAACTGAATCAGCATAAGCAGGTAATACTACAAGGGTTGCTTTGTTAATATATTCTCTTGCCGCAGGGCGGGATACATGGCTGAATAAAAAATTTCCTTCATTATCGAGGTAAAAATCTGCAATGGATTCCTTTGTATTCTCTAAATGATAATTAAAGCTCGTTTTGCGAAGCGGCATCAGGTTATGACTCAGCAAAAGAGTTTCAACACTAAAGTCGTCTTTTTGCTTGTTTTTGATTTTAAAGATCATCAGCTTTTGTTTATCATCACTGATAATGCTGCTGTAAATCTTGTTATCGTTGAAAATGCCCAGTTGTGTAGTATCTAATTGTAAAGGCTCACCAATTTTTTTGCCATTACCATCAATCATCACACCCATACAGTACACAACACTTTTTTTCTGATACTGATAAAGAACAATTGAATGGTCGGAGTGTGAAAACAGCTCTACATTAATTACACGATCAGGAATAAATTCAAGCTCTACCTTGTCCTTCTGTTTCATATCTGCATCATATACGGCAATGGTATGATTGGAGCGGTTATTTTTATAAACAAGGTAATTTGAATTGTACTTTCCAAGGATCTCGAACCGGAGCTGTCGAAGATCGTCCCGGTCGGGTTCGGAATAATAAATACGTTGTGCTTTAGTGGTTGAAACTGAAGTAAACAGGACAAATAAAAAAACAACAGCATTGATCGTCTTCATAATTCGTTGATTATTCTTTCTTAAAAATACGTTGAAAGCAGACATTTCGCATACAAGATGCGGTTAAAAATTATATTGCATAATTATTTCAATAAAACTATAACCCATCTATGGCAACGATTTGTATTACGGGCGGAACAGGAATGATTGGCACTGCACTTTCGGCTTATTTATCTGCCAAAGGTCATGCCATTATTATTCTCAGCCGCTCCAGCCAAACTTCTGCTAATCCACTGATCACTTTTGCAAAATGGGATATAGCTGCGGGTACAATTGATAAAGAAGCCATTGCTGCCAGTGATTATATCATTCATCTTGCCGGGGCCGGTGTTGCAGATAAACGCTGGACAAAAGCCAGGAAAGCAGAAATTGTAAACAGTCGTGTAGAAGGAGGCCAATTCCTGGCAAAAATTTTAAAGGATATTCCCAACAAAGTAAAAGCGGTGATCAGTTCATCGGGCATTGGATGGTATGGCCCGGATACAGGAAAGCCCTTTGTTGAAACTGATCCGTCGTATCATGATTTTCTTGGAGAAACCTGCCGGCAATGGGAAGCAAGTATGGATGTTATGACTGCAGTGAACATACGATTGGTAAAATTGAGAACAGGAATTGTATTGAGTAATGAAGGTGGGGCATTGAAAGAATTTAAAAATCCATTGCGTTTTGGTTTGGCCGCCATTCTTGGAAGTGGCAACCAAATGATCAGTTGGATACATATTGATGATCTGTGCCGTATGTATGAATATGCCATTGAGCATGAAGAGTTGACTGGTATTTACAATGCTGTTGCTCCCAACCCTGTGAGCAATAAAGACCTTACGATTGCATTGGCAAAAAAGATGAGAGGGAATGCGTTTATTACTGCACCTGTTCCTTCTTTTGTTTTAAAAATTGTTGTGGGCGAAGTGAGTGTTGAAGTGTTGAAAAGTGCAACCGTGAGTTCAGCTAAAATTCAGAAGGCGGGTTTCCAGTTTATCTATCCAACGATTGATGCTGCCTTCACACAACTGATCCGTTAATTTTTTTTCTTTTCTTCATTTGCAGTAATCACTGGCTGCTTCATTGGCGGAATGACAAGATCAGGGCTCAGTTCCGGCAACTTTGTTTTTGATTCCTTCTGTTTATAAAGCATGGCATCAACAAAGTACCATTTCTTTCCATCGTTTGATAAACCTATCAAAGTTGATTCAACACTGATTGTTCCTACCAATGATTCTATTGTTGTTGTTTGCGGTAATGTGCATTGCATCACGCTTTTATGAGTTTGTACTACTGATGGATTACCAATCAATATCTGTTTTACTTTAAGGCCAAACTGGTCCCGGTATTTATTCACCGAATCCATTCCCTGCTTTATTTTATCTTTTGATTTCTTATCATTTACCAATCTGGGATACATGAAGGTTGTATAAGTTTCAATATCCATTGCAGCAAGTGCCCTTGCCATTTGCAATGCTTCTGTTTTAATAACAGTATGAATGTTCTGTGCCGGGAGCGATACTGCACTAATCAATAATGCGACAAGTATTGTAGTAATTTTTTTCATCTTTATTAAAGGTCACGTTTTTTATAGATCCAGAAAACTAACCCCCAGAAAACAAACAGATACGCAATGCTGATAAACACCTGCTGATTGATGAGGCTAAGAGCATGGTCATATACTTTCGGATCAAGCCTGCCAAGAAAAGCAGGCACCGGTGTTAACAGATCCGATGATTCAGTCGGTAAAAAACGACCGGCATCTGCATGTACATATTTGTTTAGTAATTCAGCGCCAATATTTTCAACAATAATTTTATAAAAGATAAATACTCCCAGGGCAATGAATGCTCTTTTAATGATGAGACCCAACAGGAATGCAAACGATAATTGAGCAAATACCTGCAAACTAAAAAGAGCGGTGTAATGTGCCAGTTGGAATTTATCTTTTACATCAGCCCCGGTTGTACTAAAACCAATTGAAAGTGTAACAATCAAATAAAGTATAATTACAATCAATGAAATAATTATAACGTTTAAAAACTTGGCAATCAGAAACTCATTCCTGCTCCAGCCATCGATTACATTTTGGCGATTCGTTTTGTAAGTATATTCATTAGTGATCAGCATGATTACAAGAATGGCCGGGATTAATACAAACAAAGAAGAAGCAAAAGCTGTAGTTCGGAACACTTCAGGAAATTGAAAAGGATTTCCAAGAAGCATCTTCAGCATTTGTGCTGCTGTCTTTGTATTCGCAGTATTCTGTTTGTAAATGAAATAAAACATGCCGTTGATACCTGGATACGACAAAACCGTAATTCCCATGATCCACCAAAAGCCGGGATAGTTCTTTAGTTTAAGCCACTCTGTTTTAAATAAATTAAACATACTGATGATTGAATTGATAAGGTTAGTTATTGGTTAATTCGAAGAATTTTTCTTCCAATCTTTTTTTCTTGATGACAAGAAGCTGCAGTGTAACACCCTTATTGAAACAATATTGATTGATCTCATCGGGCCTTGCAGTGCCTTTAGCAAAATGCACCTGTAGTGTTTGCTCTTTGCTGATGACAGCAGTTTTGCCGGGATACTCATTGAGTATCTGTTTCAGTTGTTCCATATTGGCGGCAGCCACTTCTATTATATCTTCAGCCACCAATACATCTTCTACCGAACCCGAAGTAACCAATGTTCCTGTTTTTAAAATGGCAACATGTGTACAAACTTTTTCCACTTCATCGAGCAGGTGACTGGCCATAATGATGGTATGACCTTTTTTACTGAGTTCAATGATCAGCTCACGTATTTCCATAATACCAACAGGATCTAATCCGTTGGTTGGTTCATCTAAAACCAATATCTGCGGATCGCCTAACAATGCAGCGGCTATCGCCAATCGTTGCTTCATACCTAAACTGAAAGAGCTGAACTTACTTTTACGGCGTTCATACAATTTTACTTTCTGCAATACCGCATCAATGGCGTTTGCATCACCACGACCACTGATGCTATTGGTGATCTTTAAATTATTAACGGCTGATAAATAATGATAGAAGTTAGGCGTCTCCAGTAATGAGCCGATCTGCTTTCTTAAATCAGGAGATGCAGGTTTTCCAAACCAGGAATAAGTGCCGCTATCAGCATTCAATACATCGAGTATAATGCTGAGCATTGTTGTTTTACCACTTCCATTTGGGCCGAGAAGACCAAACACTGCACCTTGTGGTATTTCGAATGATACGCCTTTCAATGCCTGTATTTTCCCGTACGATTTTTTGAGATCCTGAACCTGTAATACGCTCATAGATTTGTTTGTGATGATAAATATGGATAAATGTAATTGTTTATTCGGCAGGCAGATACTTCGAATGATAAATGCTTGTAAAATCTCCAAGAACGGCAAAGCCTTCAACATTGAAATGCAGTTTATGCAATTTCAACTGTTCAACATCACTCAGCAATACTTTACGATGCCGTGGATCAAGCGTACCGCCTTTTGCACCAGCGGTTGCAGATGAATCGTATTGAAATTGCGGATCACAGATAGTGCCCCTTGGATACATGATGCCGGGGGTTTCCTGTCCTCTTATATCAAGGCCGTTCGGATGATGAAGCCCAATCATATGCCCGTATTCATGTGCTGCGGTAGTTGAAGTTTGTAATAAATTCTCCAGTTTAAAATATCCGGTGTTACTGCCAATACCATCAACAAATGAAACATGCATGGGCGAATATTCTTCAATGCGGAAGAAAAATAATTTGGGATTGGTATTGTACCAGACTGTTTCAGGTTGCAGTTGAGGTTCAAAGAAGCCTTTTATTCCAAACATCACATCATACCAGTTTCCTTTGTATTGAATCCTTGCTTTTGGTTCGTTCCAGTGCTGCTCAATGTCATTTGCAATTTGTTTTGCTAATATTTCACTGGCAGCAGTACCATAAAAATAAAAATGGGAATGAATGATGAATTGCTTTGCAGAAGAAATGAGTTGTACAAGTGCCATGGAAAACAAAAAATTGAAACTACGGGAAATCAATGAAAGGAGTACGCTCTTCGAAGTCTCCGGACTTCGAAGTTTTTATGCCAAAAGTCTTTTGACTTTATTTGAGCCTCATCTCCTTCTCTTCTCCTGCCTCATCCGCCCTTCGGGCACCTTCTCCTAAAGAGAAGGAAAGCTAGAAATGTAATTTAATTGAAGAGCGGTACGACTATGCAAAAATCAAACAATTGTAATTACCACATCAGCATTCGTACAAAACATGTTTTTATCAATCTTGTGAGTTTGTAAAGCGGATTTAATTGCAGATTATGATTTCCAGTAATCATATTGCATGTATGCAGCAGTTTCATCAGCGGTTTCTTTGTCAAACAGTTTGCCGACTGTATATAAACTCATATCTATTCCCGCAGAAATACCTGCTGAAGTAATGACAGTTCCGTTATCAACAAAACGAACATTTTCTTTTACATGGATCTGATCAGAAATTTCTTTTAATCCATTAATTGCTTTAAAGTGAGTGGTTGCTTCCAGGCCTTCAAGCAAACCAGCTTTGGCGAGTATGAGTGACCCTGTGCAAACGCTTAATACCAACTTAGCCTGCGCTGCTTGTTCTTTTACCCAGTTGAGCACAATAGGGTTGTTCATTTCTCTGCGGCTGCCAAACGGGGTTCCATCAGCATGATGTCCACCTCCACCGGGAATGACAATGATATCAGCTTTGGGGGCAGTTGCAAATGTATAAGTTGGTTTGACGGTTAAATGATTTCTTGCTTCAATAGTTTCAAACTGTGCTACGGTGAATACATCAAAAGGTGCTACGGGCATGGTTCTTAAACCTGCTACACTAAATACTTCAAACGGTCCTGCAAAATCAAGCACCTCTACTTCATTAAAAATAAAAACAGCGACTTTGTATTGCATAAAAAAAGCGTTGATTAAAATTAACCAACGCTTTCTATTTCGAATGAATAATTATTTAATTCCTCACCGGCTTGCCACCCTTCAACACACTCTGTATCCGTTCAAGCGATTTCTTTTCACCGCAAAGTGATAGAAATGCTTCTCTTTCCAAATCAAGTAAGTATTGTTCAGTTACAAAAGTTGGCTCACTTAAATCACCACCACACATCACATAAGCCAGTTTCTTGGCAACAACACTATCATGTTCCGTTGCGTAACCCGCTGTCTTCA
>JAYUTS010000161.1:0-7233 GCA_043754995.1 Chitinophagaceae bacterium | reverse complement strand
GTTATAAGAATGTATTATTTACGATGATTGAGAAGGCAAAGATCTTTGTATTTGATGCAGGAAAGGTGATCATGGTCATCAGTTTATTATTATGGGTGCTGAGTTCCTACGGACCGCCAAAGAAAATGCAGGCTGTAACAACAAAGTATGAACAACTGATGACCGCCAACCCGCAGCAAAAAATAGTATTGGAAAAAGAAAAACAAACCGCCCTCCTACAAAACTCTTTTGCAGGGCAGATGGGAAAATATATTGAACCCGTGATTGCCCCGTTAGGTTACGACTGGAAGATCGGTATTGCACTCATTACCTCCTTTGCTGCCCGTGAAGTATTTGTAGGAACCATGGCCACGCTGTATTCGGTTGACAGTGATGGTGCCGATGAACAAACCCTGCGGCAGAAAATGCATGCGGCTGTAAAATCGGATGGTACCAAAGTATATACACTGGCCACCGGTGTATCGCTCATGCTTTTTTATCTCCTTGCCATGCAATGCATGAGCACACTCGCTGTTGTAAAAAGGGAAACCAAGGGTTGGAAATGGCCCGTTATACAATTGGTTTATATGACGGGGCTGGCTTACCTGTTTAGTTTGATTGCGTACCAGTTGTTGAAGTGATTCCTGTATAAATTATGGAGTGATTAATGGGGTTTTTTTATTCAGGAGTGGCGTATATTTATGAGTTATGTTCAACCAGCCGGACATTCCTTTAGATAAAATATTATCCGAGACAAATGACTTATGACACTGAAATAATAAAACAAACTTGGTTAGTTGACGGGACTATTGCCTACTCAGAAGAGCAAGTCGTTGACGCCTTCAATGAGGTGCAAGTAACTTTAGGACAAGAGTGGATGGACAGCATTAAATTCAGTGACGGTAATGAAAAATTTGGGGCACAAATTACAATTTCAATTGTTGAATTGGGGCTAAAACTTTCGGTTCTAAAAAGAGGTATTAATTACGCCTCTTTAATCACCAAAATTAAATCTAATCTTGAAAATGAAGTCGCTAAAGGAATGGCCGAATTAAATGCAATATATTTTATCTGCAATGAGCTTGATGTTGATTTTGAATTAGAACCCGAAGTTGCAAGACAAGGAAAAACACCTTCACACCCAGACTTTCGTGTAAAGAAAAAAAATGTTGTTGAGTGGACATATGTGGAAGTTAAACAGCCTGACACCTCTGAACACAATATTGCAACTCATGATATTATTTCAAAAATTGTTTCCCTTTTTCAAGGGATCAATAGTTTTCTTTCTGTTGAAATTATGCTCTTATATATTCCAAACGAAGAAGAGTTAAATCAAATTGTAAATACCTGTTCCGAATTATTTAGACAAAATAAAAAAACAGAAACTGAAATTGAGAACCTTGGTATGATAAAAGTAAATCATAATGAAAATATTATATACGCACCATTTCCATATCATGGATTTAATACTAAACCCGTTCTAGCCAAAATGCAGACACAAGTAGACATTGATAAAGATGGTAACCCAGTTTTAAAAAAACTCGTAGTATGTAGGATTGCAACGAGTGACGAAAGAGCAAGGCGATTTTTAAATGATGCTTCAGAGCAAATACCACCAACAACCTCGAATTTAATTTGGATTGACGGGCAAAATGTCCCCAGTATAAAAAATTGGGCCGTGCTAATCTCTAAACAATTTGAAGACAAGCCCGAATTGAATAAAAAGATCAGCGGACTTATAACATTTTCCAGTGGTGTTGGTCTTAAGGACAACATCTTATCCGTTTTGAATACGGTGAAATTAACTGAAAACGCAACGGCAGTTTATAGTATACCAACCTGGATAAAAGAAAAACTGTGTGCGACTGGCTAAACACCATATAGCGCAAGTATCAATGCAATTAAATAATCAGAATCCTGGCAAGAATGAGGCGCTGGAAAAGAGCGTTGGCTTCTTGTGCCTGAGTTTTAAAATATCTTGCAAGGCACAAGAAGCTATTCACAAAGCCATGCCTCATTCTTACGCCAGCTTCTTATATTTATAGTTTTCGGTAATTATAATCGACCATGAAGATTTGTCAAAACCAATCCTGCCCCCATTGTATCGGGGTAACAGTATTCCTGCTGTTGAATACTTGCCTGCAAAAGTTCAATGATGTTACCAGATTGCAATCCTCTGCTTTTGTTTTTCAAATTCCCCGATACAATCGGGGCCGCATTAAATGGCATCCTGTCGTCCTTTGGACGACTGGCGCCAGAAAAGTTGTGTATATTGAAGTGTTGTTCGTCACTTTAAACAACATTCAATTAAATTCAAGGAAAATGTTTGTTGAATTTACACTCCAAAAAATTGAATTTATTAATAACCAATTTTTATGCAAATAAATAAAGCAGGCAATTGCCCAAACTTCCTTTGTACAATTTTATTATTCATACTATCTATTTTTTCAACCGGGAAACAGTTATTTGCACAGGAAAAAAAAGAAATAGATGAAAGAAGGAAAACCATTGTAAATATTAAGGATACACTTGTTAAACTTTCCAGTCATGTATATGCAATTTTAAGCGATGGCGAAGCGGGGAACATTGCTGTATATGAAAACCCGGATGGGCTTGTTTTAGTAGATGACCAATGGGTTGAACTTATACCAAAAGTGAAAAAATTATTAGCAACCATCAGTAATAAGCCTGTTAAATATGTTTTGAATACCCACTTTCATTATGATCATTCAGACGGGAATAAAGTTTTTGGAAAAGAGGGAGTTATCATTATTTCTCATGACAATATCCGAAAAAGACTTGCAGAAAAACAGGTGCTTTCTTTAAGCAACCTTGTACAGAAACCTTATCCATTTGAAGCATTGCCTTTTATAACGTTCAGCGATTCCCTCACCTTAAATGAACCGAACGAAAAAATTAAAGTTTTTCATGTAAAGAATGCACATACCGATGGAGATTCGTTTATTGAATTTATGAATGCAAATATTATTCATACCGGAGATGTTTTTGTCAGGTATGGATTTCCATACATTGACGATAATAATGGGGGCAATATTTATGGAATGATTGAAGCAATAGATATGCTTATTAATTATACAAATGATTCAACTAAAATTATTCCTGGGCATGGCCCAATATCCTACAAAAAAGACCTTATCTCATATAGGAATATGCTTGTAACAGTAGTAACCCGTATAAAAGATGGAATTGAAAAAAATCTTACGATAGAGCAAATAAAAGAACAAAAACCTCTAAAAAATCTTGACCTTGCCTGGGATGGGTATTTTAATATGGAAAAGATATATGGCATGGTAAAAAAGAAATTGAAACAAAAAGAATAAAGATGTTTTTCGTTTAACACTCCTCTTCTCCTTCTGGCGCAGGTGTTCCGCAGGATCACCTGTGTCAACCAATCCAGCCCCGCTTGTATCGGGGTAACAGTATAACTGCTGTTGAATTATTACAGGCAAAAAGTTCAATGATGTTGATGGGTTGCAATCCTCTGCTTTTGTTTTTCAAATTCCCCGATACAACCGATAGCTATCGGATCGGGGCAGGTTTTAATGGCATCCAGACGTCCTTTGAAAGACTGGCATCAGAAAAAGTAAAAAGATTTTAGGATGACCCGTAACTTTAACTTCAGTTTTTCAATTGGGCTGCGGTTCCGGAATGGACATTCAATGAATTCCAGCACAGCAGGAGCCCTGTCAGTCGTCATGTGAATCCTAAAAATCCTTAAGAGCAGGAAAATAAAAATTAAATATATGAAAAACAAAATTTCAACATTTATCATGCTAACTGTCTTTGCAGTTACATCATCATTTGGACAGAATAAATCAACTATTCCTTTCAAATTAGCCAAGAATTATTTCGTAAATAACACTTTTAAAAAGAGTGATTTAACAGGCAATAAAATTTTATCTGCTAAAAAATTTAATGAAATTTTCAGTATGGCAACAGCTATGGGAAATGCCGGGAAACCAACCAGTATTGATTTTACAAAACAATTCGTAATTGTTGTTATTTATGAGATTACTGATTTTAATACGGTATTAATTCCTGAAAAATTAGTAAAAATCAGTAATAACAAATTAAATTTTGAATTCGAAACAAATATCGGAGAAAAACAAACCATGACAATCAGGCCTTTTATAATAATTATAGTTGACAAAAAATACAAAAATTATAATATCGGATTAACCGCACATCCCTCTGGTGCAGGTATTTCCTCTGGCGCAGGTGTTCCGCAGGATCACCTGTGTCAACTAATCCAGCCCCGATTGTATCGGGGTAACAGTATTCCTGCAGTTGAATACTTACAGGCAAAAGTTCAATGATGTTGGTAAGTTGCAATCCTCTGCTTTTGTTTTTCAAATTCCCCGATACAATCGGGGTTGCATTAAATGGCATCCAGTTGTCCTTTGGAAGACTGGCGCCAGAAAAGGTTACCCCTTGTATTGATTGCATCAAAAAATAAGGATTAATCTTTTATCGTTCAGGTCGCTTAAAGCGCCCCGACCGGTTTACCAGTTCACTGTATTACGTATCCTGTTCACCATATCATTATAAATACGCCGCATCATTTCAGCCATAGCCTCTTCTCTTGAGGGCATGGGTTGGCTGCGGCTCCGGTTGATGAGGTTCCAGTCGCTGTTATCTAATGCACGACGGTCGCCGCTGTAATCAGCAAACTCAATGGTGAACCGGTAATCGGCAGGTAATTGATCCCATTTGACTTGTCTTCTGTTGATGGCATCCGTAACAATGATATTCATGTCGGCATTGGCATTGAGTTCACGTTCGGTTACATAAATGGTTGCATTCACCGTTTGATAGATGGGTTTGTTGGCAGTGTCTCTTCCTGTTTCAATTTGCTGACTGCGGTTATATGTTCTTGTACGATCTCTTTGCTGATCGAAACGAAGGTTGCGCCATACTAAATCAACTACCAGTTCAGGCGACCTGTTTTCCCGGCGCAGATCATATTCATTGTAAAAACGGGCGGGGATGTTGTTGGAATTTTGTCCGCCTAAATCACGAATGATACTGTTATGCATCATCCTGCTGTTATTGTTGTACTGATTCCATCCGCTGTTCATGCTGTAATCATCGTATTGTATTTCGTTGATGAGCACATGTACAATGCTTCGCTCGAAGGCTTCTTTCATTAACTGCTTTGCATCTTTATAATTGAGTACATAAGCAGCCGATTTTTGAAAAGCGTAAAAGGCTTCTCTATAACTTTCTCTTTGTTGTTGCTGCATTTGCTGTGTGCCATATTCATAATAATCTGATGCAGCAGAATCTTTTGTTGCAACGAGTTGAGGATAATAGTTCACCGGCTTCACCATTCTTAACGCATAAGCACTTTGGCTGATGGTTTCATACATCCGCTGAAGCGCTTCCATTTCAGCAATGATCTTTTCCCACTTTTGGGGAACAGGATCAAAGCGATTGTTTTCCAGACGCTGTGTTGATTTTTGAAAAGCGCTGCTATACACTTCGTTGAGGTCGGCAATGATTTTATCATCGCCTCCTTTTTTATTCAATCGTTTTATGAGTGTGGCCAGGTCTTTTTCATCGGCTTTTGTACTGTATTTGCCACCGCTGCAGGATGCAAGCACAAGTGAAAGAAAGAGGATAAAGGGTATAAGTTGTTTCATGATCGATGGGTTTTGTGGGTTCTGTTCTTATTCATTCAAAGTAAATACCAATCAGCTTTCCGGTAAAAGTTTTAACAAATATAAAAGTCGGGGTCTGGTCAGGCCGTTCAAAACGGCCAGACCAATGTCTTTAAGTTAAGAGGTTATGATGATGTTCCAGGTATGCCATACTTATTGCAGAAACACGAAATTCATCAGCATGTTTAAAGTATGGCATACCTATTCGCCTGCCGAAACTCTTTTTTAAATGACATTGCCCATGAGTCCTACTCAGCTACAAACTTCATCTTTGGTTCAAAATAATTCCACAGCAAGGCAGAAAGTTTTCTTGTCAGCGTCCATGCTTCATTGGTTGGTCCCCAGCTTTGATCTTTGTTGTTCTTAGTGATGATACAAAAGACATAGGGATGCTGTGCTGCATTCACGAGCATTACTTCGCTGCGGCTTGCATCAACTGCGCCATTTTTACTGAACACTTCAATGGTGGGAGGTATTTGCGAAAGCCCTTCTTCATCCCAATAGTTTCTGCCCAGCAAACGCATCATTTGAATAGCTGTTTTTTCATTGAAGATTTCTTTATTATAAATCTTTTCCAGCATCGTTGCCATTTCCCTGGGCGACGTTTGTCCCCAACCATACATGATTCTGTTATTTTCTCTGCCGGCTGTTCTTGAATTGACTCTTGTAGCAACAAAACCCAAACTATCCATGATTTGATTGATGCGTGTGCCCGTTCCTGCAATGCTTTGTAACCAGAGGCTGGCTGTGTTATCGCTTGTTGTAAGCATCAGCATTAACACCTTCGACAAATCAATTGTTTCATTGTTCTTATAAGAGCCGAGTATATCAACACCTGCATACAGCAATGAATCTTTATAAACCAAAGGCTGATGATAACTGAGTTCGCCCTTGTTGATCTTATCCATGATACCAAGAAGGATTGGAACCTTCACCATGCTTGCAGTTGGAAAAACAGTATCTGCATTGATGGCAACGGTCTTACCTGTTTTTAATTCTTTGATGTAAATACCAATCTCTCCATGAAAATCCTTGATCAGTTCTTCAATTTTTGTTTGCAGTTTCCTGTCAGTCTTTTGTGCATGCGCATACTGTATGCTGATAAAGCAAACAAAGACAAGAATAAAACACTTCATATAAATTATTGTGTTGAGGTTGAGTCGGTTTTCCAATCGGCAAAATCCTTACGGCTCCAGGTGCCGGGTCGTGCATGTGCGCCTGGAATAAATGCATAGTTAACATAATGAACGCCTTTTGTTTCAAGCAGGTTTAGTGAAGCAAAGGAAAGGTATTGTTCGGCCCCTGAGTTGCCGGCCCGGTTGGTTAACCATTCTGCATTTTCAATTAAAATATAAACCGTGTCGCCTGAAATACGATCATACTTCAATTGTATTTCACTGTATGTTTTATTGATGCCGTTGATAAATGCCTGTGCAAAAGGAACGGAGTCCTTTGCAGATAAAATACGTTTGCGTTGTTTATCATCTGCATTGCAGTCCCATGCAAGAAGTGTGTCTGTAGCAAACCACTGTTGCAATGGAGTTGCTGCGTCTTCTTTCGCCTGTTTTTCAGT
>JAYUTS010000160.1:0-3199 GCA_043754995.1 Chitinophagaceae bacterium | reverse complement strand
GAATGTGTGAATCATGTAACATAAATACCAAATCCTATAATACTGCTGAACGGAAAGGTTCGCATCTTTATCCAAAGATTAGAAAAGCTCTTTTCGGTACTAAAAACAGGTAAAGAGTATCAATTTAACCATAAAACTAAAAAAATGATTACAAGAAAAATTTTAGCAACGCTTGTGCTGTTTATTGCCATTTCATTGCCGGCAAGTTCAAGTAATGTTTCTCCCGCATCAGAACCAGGAGCAACAGATCCTAAAGCACAACAACTGCTTCTTCGTTTGGATCAGATAAAAGCAATGGACAAGTCAACCTTAACAGGAACAGAAAAGAAGATTTTACGCAATGAAGTAAAAGAAATAAAGAAAGAACTGAAGGTAATGAGCGGCGGAGTTTATCTTTCAATTGGTGCAATCATCATTGTTATCCTGTTATTAATTCTTCTTTTATAATACACCCGGCATCTTAGAATTATAGTACGGGTAAAGCCTCGAATCCTCAAATATTGTTATGTTGATTGTTTTAGATTGAGATGGATGCGGGGCTTTTTTACATACTCAAAATCTCCAACCAGAAACAATTGCTTACCTGTTAAAAAATCAATCCGGAAAATTCCGGGTTGGAAACAACTATTAATCAATTCAAGTATTTTTTATGAACCGTTTTACAAAAGACAGCCTTTCTACAGCATTGCAAATTGTGGGGCTGATAGGTCTTTTTAGCTATTCTTTTATTCAGGGTGATCCGAATTCAAAAGAAAATATAAAGAAGAATGCAATTGTCAATACAATTGCCACCTCAGAATTAAATAGCAGCATGAAAAGGCTCTGGGAAGAACATGTAACCAGGACAAGAAGTGTTATGCTATGTATTGTTGACAAACTTCCGGGAACGGAGGAAGCTTTAACCAGGCTTCATCAAAACAAAATTGAAATAGGAAATGCAATCAAACCCTATTATGGAACAGTTGCCGGCGAACAATTAACGGCCTTGCTGCAAACACATATAACCATATTACTGGAGGTTTTTAATGCAACTCAAACAGGGAATGTAAAAGCAATTAATGAGGCAAATCAAAAATGGTTTTCAAATGCCGATTTGATTTCTGAATTTCTTTGCACAACAAACCCCTACCTGGAAAAAACAGACATGAAAATGATCATGAAAGATCTGCTCCTGTTAACAAATGACCAAACGTACCAACGTATAAAAAAAGATTATAGTGCCGACATTGCTGCATTTGATAAAGCACAAACAGAAATCATAAAACTGGCAGATATTTTTTCAAAAGGAATTGTTCAGCAATTTCCTGAAAAATTCAAGCTGGCTGAGGCGGAATAAATAGAACAATCAATCGATAAAGCTACCCTGCTGATGCTTTTGAGATGTTACATTAATACAGCTTGTTATTCAAACTGCAAATGAATGTCTTCATATTGCTTTGCCATAAGATAAGCACAGCATATTACTTTTTGAAGACTCCCTGTTTATACAACAGCGTATGTAAAGTGTGGATTTAAATACCTGCTGTAAAGAAAATAACATTATCAGAACAGAAGTGGCTAAACGATTAAGCAGTGAAATCAATGCTTTACAGCCTGTTGATCATAAGCAAGCCGAATGGCATTGTTCTTGTAAAATAAAGAAAATAATGTACAAATTAACGATCAGAAGCGAGATACCAGGATATGAATAAATTTAAACCAGTAGGTCAAATTAAAAACTTTGCAACGCAGCAAACCGTGCGCCTGAGCGAAGAAACTATTGCAAAAAAGAAAGAAGCTGCCAATTTTTTAACGGATATAGCCGATGTTTTTTTATTTATTACCCGTATTATCAAAGAAACTTTTTCCGGCGGTTTTGAGTTCAGGGAATTCATGCGCCAATGTTTTCAAATTGGGTATAAGTCATTGCCATTGATTTCTATAACCGGTGCAATTATGGGTTTGGTTCTTACTATTCAATCAAGACCGGTATTGATTGATTTTGGCGCAGTAACCCTCCTGCCCGGTATGGTATCCTTATCGCTGATCAGAGAAATGGGCCCGGTGATCACCGCACTGATCTGTGCCGGTAAAATCGGCTCTGGCATGGGTGCAGAGCTGGGATCTATGAAAGTAACTGAACAAATAGATGCAATGGAAGTGTCTTCCATTAATCCTGTAAAATATTTGCTGGTAACAAGGGTTCTGGCTGCTACCATCATGGTTCCCCTGTTAACACTTTATGCCGATGCATTGGGCATTTTGGGTAGCTGGGCCGGAGCAAATATTAAAGGCAATGTTTCATTTACGTTGTTTTTTGCCCAGGCTTTTGCCCCGGTTGAATTTATTGATTTAATGCCCGCTGTCATTAAATCATTCTTTTTTGGTTTGGTGATTGGTTTGGTGGGATGCTATAAAGGTTACAATGCCGGCAGTGGAACACAGAGTGTGGGCAAGGCTGCTAACTCAGCAGTTGTATTAGGCTCCCTGCTTGTTTTTATTGTAGATATGATTGCCGTACAAATTACTGACATCATTACATCATGAGCGAAAATGAAACGATAGAATTGCCAATTGATAAAATAAATCCTGCAACAGATCAACCTGTTCTTGAAATTGTTGACCTGAGTAAATCATTCGGGAGCCAGGAAATTTTAAAAAACATTTCATTGAAACTGTATAAGGGTGAAAACCTGGTAGTGTTGGGTAAATCAGGTTCAGGTAAATCTGTTTTAATTAAATGTATTGTGGGCCTGTTGAAACCTGATACTGGAACAATTACTGTACTGGATAAAAATGTTACAGAACTGAAAATAAAAGAATTGAATGCATTGAGGCAGAAAATAGGTTTTTTGTTTCAAAGCGGGGCCTTGTATGATTCTATGACGGTAAAACAAAACATCGAATTTCCGTTAAGAAGAATAAAAAAAGGGTTAACTGAAAAACAAGTTCAGGACAAAGTACACGAGGTGTTAGAGAACGTTGACCTGGTTGATTCTTTAAACAAAATGCCCTCCGAACTTTCGGGTGGTATGCGCAAAAGAATAAGCCTGGCAAGAACCATTGCTGTGGACCCGTTGATTATGTTGTATGATGAACCAACAACAGGTCTCGACCCGGTTACTTCCGATGAAATCAGCTCACTTATACTGGATGTACAGAAAAAATATAAAACCGCTTCTATCATCATCACCCATGATATGAAATGTGCAGAAAAAAC
>JAYUTS010000159.1:0-7282 GCA_043754995.1 Chitinophagaceae bacterium | reverse complement strand
GTAAGAACAGATTCAATGATTTGTTGCTGAAGAGGGCGGAAGGACGAATGACCCCAGAATTTATGCAGTATATCAGATAATTGCTCTTGCATTGTAATTAATAAACTTCATCGTGTGATCCAATATTAATAAACACTACTTCTTCAGCCGAAGCAAAAAAGAAAATAATACGCAGATCGTATTCAATTGAAAATGCAAGATACCCTGAAAGCTTTCCTTTTAATTTATGAGTTTCAAGCGAAGGGTGATAAGGGTCTGTAATAAACAGATCAATGCTGTTTGAAATGAGCTGATGTTTCTGAGGTTGTTTTTTCACAAACTGTTTTAATGCTCTTTTAAATGAGGAACTGAATGCTACTTTAATCTGGCTCATTCAGCGAATTCATTAAATCATTTCCAGAATCGTAAAACTTTAATTCTTTTTTTTCGTACTCTGTTTTTCCTTCTTCTCCTGATTTTAATATTTCTTCCCGACGTTTTTCAATTAATATTTTTTCAATTATATGTTTTATCTCCTCTAATTCTGATAAAGAAAGGGAAGTTACATCATCAACAATATCTATAAACTTTGGCATAGCTGCTTTTTTCAAATTTAATCATTTTAAACAACTTTTTTCACAAACAACCGCACACTGTTGATCGCCAGCACCACATCGCTCAGGCCCATTACCAATGCACCAAAGGCTGGAGTTAAGAAGCCAAATGCTGCAACAGGAATGGCTATGATATTATAAAAGAATGCCCAGAATAAATTTTGTTTGATGGTTAAAAATGTATGCTTACCAAGCCCTAATGAAAGAGGTAAATTTTTTAATCCATGATTCATCAATACTACATCAGCCGTTTGCATGGCTACCTGGCTTGCTTCGCTCAATGAAATACCAATGGTTGCTTTTGCCAGGGCGGGTGCGTCGTTGATGCCATCGCCTACCATCGCAGTAGGCGTGATTTTATTTAGCCGTTCAATGACTTCTAATTTTTGTTCAGGTGTTTGTTCTGCTATTACTTCATCAATACCAAGCTGTTTGCCAATCAGTTCACTTTTTGTTTTTCTGTCGCCACTGAGTAAAATGGTTTTGATGTTTTTACTTTTTAAATAATTGACCACGCTGATTGCTTCTGGTCGCAATTCATCTTTTACATCTATCCATCCAATCAAGTCGCCATTCTTCAGCACATAGATATTATGTGTTTCATCGGCAGTAACATGTGCTGCCGCTTTATAAGAACCGGCAATCCATTCATCACCTTCTTTTGTAATGGCCTTCATCCCCAGGCCTTTGATCTCTTCTATCTTTTCCCAACGGATATCATTGTTCACTTTCCATTCTGTATTGATGCATTTTGCAATAGGGTGATTGGAATATTTTTCCAATGAATAAGTTATGCGTTTGAATTCATCATTGTCAATTGTGAATGGTGAATAGTGAATGGAGGAGCTTGTTGAGGCAAGAATGTCTGCATGTTCCAAACTGTTTATATTATCATGGCTGATCGATTCCCTGTTCACTATTGACCATTCACCATTCACCATTCCCCAATCAGCAATTTCAAATCTCCCGGTGGTTAAGGTTCCTGTCTTATCAAATACAACCTGTGTAATATTCTTAAACAGTTCCAGGCTTTTTGCATTACGGAACAACACACCATTCTTTGCTGCACGTCCCAAACCAACTGCAATGGCAGCCGGTGTTGCCAAACCCATGGCACATGGGCAGGCGATCACCAGTACAGCAATACAACGCATCAATGCAGGAGTGAATTCTTTTAAGATGATCCAGTTAGCTGCAAGTGTAACGGCAGCTATACCTAAAACAATGGGAATAAAAATGGCGCTGATTTTATCGGCCATTTGCTGTACAGGTGGTTTTT
Source organism: Chitinophagaceae bacterium (assembly GCA_043754995.1). Classification (GTDB taxonomy): domain Bacteria; phylum Bacteroidota; class Bacteroidia; order Chitinophagales; family Chitinophagaceae; genus Lacibacter. The sequence goes on along the minus strand of JAYUTS010000159.1, from coordinate 5,410 downwards.
CACCCTGCGCCTGTTTTACCAGATTCACAATGTTACTCAATACGGAATCTTTTGCAGTTGCAGTAACCTGCGCTTTCACAGTTCCATCTACCAACATGCTTCCACCAATCAACAACTCTTTTTGTTTTTTAGTCAACGGTAAACTTTCACCCGTAATGATGGCTTCATTCACTGTTGCATCGCCCCAAAGTATTTTACAATCGGCAGGAATCTGTTCACCGCTTTTAATGAGGATGAGATCTCCAACATGCAGCATACTGTTATCTACAGAAAAAATCTGTTCATGATGATGGTCATCAAATGCAATCATATTCGCCATTACCTTTTGGCTTTTGGCCAAACTGTTTAAGGCACGTTGTGTTTGCTGAACCGAAGCATCTTCCAAATAATTACCTAAAAAAACCAATGTAATGATGGTGGCAGCAGTTTCATAAAACATGTATTGCTCTGCCTGCCCGGTTAAAGTGCCATATAAACTGTAAACAAATGCTGCTGTTGCTCCCACCGCAACCAGCACGTTCATATTCGGCATACCATTGCGGATGCTTTTAATGGCACTGCGGCCAAAAAAGCTCATACCAATAATATAAACTGGAAGACATAAACCTAACTGCACCCATGGCTTCATGAGCCAGTGAATATGAATGACATTTTCAAACATGTGCAACATCAGCACCAATGTAAAAGGCGCACAAATGAGCACATAACGCAGAAATTTATTGATGCTTTTTTTTTCTGTTGGTTTTGTTGATACTCCATTCTTCTCTGCAACCTGGTAGCCCAATGATGAAATACCTTTTTCCAATTCATCTATTCCATTTCCTTCGGCTGCATCAAAACTTACGTCACCACTCACCGGGTTTACTTTCACATTCTTCTGCCCTTCTTTTTCTAAGTATTTTGAGATGGTGAGAGCACAATTGCCGCAGGTCATTCCTTCAACTTTCCAATTCACTGTTTCCATACAGCAAAATTACGCAAGAACAGCAAGTCGTTCAATCAATATCTTTGCAACCACTATTCAAATTAACATTCTTGCAAAAGGAATTTACTTTAATGAATATAAAGGATGTTGCTGCTGAATTATGGCAGGAACTACAACTTTACAATGTTTGGGCATTTGATGCAGCAATGGGTGCCGGTAAAACAACCTTCATTCATGCCTTGTGCGATGTGTTAGAAGTAACGGATGCAGTGGGAAGCCCCAGCTTTTCTATCATCAACCAATACCAGACTGCAACTGAAAAAATTATTTATCATCTTGATCTGTATCGTATCAAAGATGAAGAGGAAGCTATCCAGGCAGGTGTGGAAGACATTCTGTACAGCGGAGAATTGTGTTTGGTAGAATGGCCGGAGAAAATACCCGCTATACTACCCGATGATGCTGTTCGCCTCAAGATTGAAACGATCAATGCCGAAACCAGGAGAATAACAATACAATATCCAAACTAGTTTTGTATTTTGAGTTCTTTCAAATGGTATTTTGTAATTTTAAGTTTGCTATTTGCCCGCCCGGTTCACAAACCGGAAAGGTTATTCATCCCGTTCATATGGGGTTCATTTCTCAAATCAACAGGCAGCGATTGTATGGCGTTATCAAAACCAATAGTAAGTGCTTCGTTTAACTACGAAACGTTAGAAGAAAAACTCGACATCAAACCAAAAGGCGCTCAACTTTTTATAGGTATCCCCAAAGAACAAATGTTCCAGGAAAACCGAATTGCCCTTACACCCGATGCAGTGAATGTGTTGGTGAGTAACGGACACCGTGTAATGATAGAATATCTCGCCGGTGAAGGTTCGCATTTTACTGATAAAGATTATAGTGAAGCCGGAGCAAAGATTGCGTACGACCGGAAAGAAGTATATCAATGTGATGTACTCATTAAATCGGCGCCGGTTGGTGAACAGGAACTGGAGCTGTTAAAACACGGACAAACAATTATTTCTCCTATCCACCTTGCCGTGATGAAAGCAGGGATATTAGAAACCATGATGGAGAAAAGGATTACCGCTCTTTCTTTTGAGAATTTAAAAGACGATTCAGGTAACAACCCCATTGTGCGAAGCATGAGTGAAATTGCAGGTAGTGCTGTGATGTTGATTGCCGGGCAGTACTTAAGTAGTTTCAATAATGGAAAAGGTGTTTTGCTGGGCGGTATCAGCGGCATTCCGCCAACCAAGGTCATCATCATTGGTGCAGGTATTGTAGGTGAGTATGCAGCCCGTACGGCTCTGGCAATGGGCGGCAGTGTAAAAGTGTTTGATAATAATATTTATAAGTTGAAGCGGATGCAGACGGCCATCGGTCATCGTATGTGGACCTCCGTTATTGAACCCAAGATTCTTTCCAAGCAATTAAAAACCTGTGATGTGGCAGTAGGTGCATTGTCATCTATTGGCGGTGCAAGAAGCCCTATTGTAGTGAGTGAAGAAATGGTGGCGGCCATGCGAACGGGCAGTGTAATTGTTGATGTGAGTATTGATCGTGGCGGCTGTTTTGAAACCAGCGAAGTAACGAGCCATGAAAGCCCCATCTTTCTTAAACATGGTGTTATCCATTATTGTGTGCCAAATATTCCCAGTGGTTTTGCACGAACTGCTTCAACTGCCATCAGCAACGTATTGATGCCTTTGCTTTTGGAAATTGCAGATGAAGGTGGGTTGGAAAAATTGTTGTGGCATAAACTGAACATCCGCAACGGCATCTATCTCTTTAAAGGATCGCTCACTAATTTTTATCTCAGTCAACGGTTTGATTTAAAGTACACCGATTTGAATTTGCTGATTGCAAGCAGAGGGTAGGGGATTTTGGAAAGTGATTGTATAAAAATCTTATTTTGTCTGATGGGAACAAAATTATCAGATCATGAATTGAAACTCTATAAAGCAATAGATGAAATTCTTTGGAATGACTGGGGTACTATTGGCATCAATCAGTATGACATAAGGGATGAGTATTATAGTTATATACCGGTATTTATGAATTGGTCATATCTGGTTCGGATAAAGAAATTATTGCTGAGAAGTTGTCTTATTATAAAAAGGTTGAAATAGGTGCACCAGGTTCAAAAGAAAAATGTTTAAAAGTGGCCAGAAAAATAATTGAAACGTATAGTCAGATTTTTAGCTAGGAGATTTAAGCTCCGCAGGAGCCTCCTGTTTATAATAAAATAATAAAAGGAGTTTTGGCTCCGTAGGAGCCTCCTGAAATATAAATCGTTTCATATGGCAAATACCTTCTCCCAAATTTATCTTCAATTTGTTTTTGCAGTAAAGTATCGCCAGAGTCTAATTCCCAGAGAACATAAGGAAGAGTTGCATAAGTATATGACTGCGCTTGTACAAAATCGGAAAGCCAAAATGATTGCAGTTCATTGTATGCCCGATCATGCACATTTGTTTGTTGGGTTCAAACCGGTTATCTCTATTTCAGATTTTGTGAAGGAAATAAAAGTAGAGAGTAATTTGTTTCTCAACGGTCAATCCTGGATGGAGAAGAAATTCAGTTGGCAGGAAGGATATGGTGTTTTTTCATATGGCCATTCGCAGATTGATACCGTTGCGAAATATGTAATGAACCAGGAACAACATCATCTAAAGAAAACATTCCGGCACGAATATCTTGAGTTTTTAGATAAATTTCAAATCCCGTTTGAGGAAAAATACCTGTTTGAATTTTTATGATGTAATAGGCGGCTCCTTCGGAGCCACATTCAATCTTCAATAGTACTACAAACAGATTGCTCCTCCTGAGCAGAAATGCAGCGCTTATATAAAATGATCAATCAATTCAAGAGTCAGTACCAAACAGCTTGTTTTTACTATTCACTCCCAGACAAAGATGATGGAAATACATACGCTCAATTTTTATAATCAGCGATATTTATTTTGTAATTACAGAATTGATATTCCTGTTCATCATTACTGCTTACAATCACTAAACGTTCCGCACAATAATCATTGATAAGCCGATGATATAAAGAAATGCCATCTGCATCCAGGTTGGTACAAGGTTCATCGAGCAATACAACAGGTACATCACTTAAAACAGCCTGGGCAAGTTTTACACGTTGCTTCATACCGCTGCTGAAATTGCGTATTTGTTTGTCTCTTGCTTTTTCCAGGTTCAATAAAGAAATGATGCTGGCAATAGAAAGAGAGGAAAGAAATGGTTTAAAGGATTGATGAAACTCAAGGAATTCAAAAAGCGTCATTTCTTCCGGCAGTTCTAAATATGGTGCAGCAATGCTGAGTTGTTGATGATGTTTGTCAACTGCTATTGTTGCATCAGCTTTTTGCATTTCAATTGTTCCTTCGTTATGTTGAACCGCACCTGCAATAACCTGCAATAAAGTTGATTTGCCGGAACCGTTGTTGCCGGTGATGGCATACGCATGGGCGTTATTAAATTCGTAAGTGAAGTGACGAAAAATCCATTCCCTGTTGTATCGCTTGCCGGCATCAGAAAGCAATATCTTCATCAGCATTTTTTTGAGATTGACGTTTAATGATGCCGATCTCTGATTTTTTAATAAAATCAAGAATCTCATCTCTTGCCTCTGTTACGGGCAGCGTACTTTCAATGAGCTCCACAGCTTTTGAAACAATGTGTTTTTCTACAAACAGGATATGATAGAGTTTAAAAATTTCTTCAATGGTTTGTTTATTGTAACCTCTCCGGCTTAATCCTACATTATTGATGCCTACATAACTCAATGGTTCCCTTGCCGCTTTTACAAACGGCGGCACATCTTTGCGAATGGCACTCATGCCGGCAATATAGGTGTGACGCCCAACATGTGTAAACTGGTGTGCTGCACTCATGCCACCTATAATGGCATAATCATCAACTGTAACATGACCGGCCAGTTGAACAGAATTTGCAAGTATCACATGATTACCTACTATACAATCATGCGCCACATGGGCATAAGCCATGATGAGACAATTGTTACCAACTTTGGTTGTATTCTTGTCTGTAGTACCACGATGAATGGTTACACATTCACGAATGGTTGTGTTGTCACCAATTTCAGCTAATGTATATTCACCTTTGTATTTCAAATCCTGCGGCACAGCTCCAATTACAGCACCGGGAAATATTTTGCAGTTCTTGCCAATTCTTGAACTGGAGAAAACGGTTACATTACTCATCACATGTGTTCCATCACCAATTACCACATCATCATGAATAACTGTGAACGGATCAATGCTTACATTTTCTCCTATCTGAGCATTTGGGTGTATATGAGCGAGGTTACTAATCATTCTTTGGTCGTTTTACAATTTGAGCAGTGAGATCACCTTCGCAAACCACTTTGCTGCCCACAAAGATGGTTCCCCGCATTTCAACAATACCACGCCGGATGGGATTTTTTAATTCCATCTTTAAAATTAAGGTATC
>JAYUTS010000158.1:0-7303 GCA_043754995.1 Chitinophagaceae bacterium | reverse complement strand
TACCTGCAGTGATGAAATATTTGTTGAGCAAAGGAATGCTGCACGGCGATTGTTTAACCGTTACCGGAAAAACAATTGCAGAAAATTTAGCTGCAGCTCCTGATTTAAGTTTTGAAACACAAAAAATTATTTTCCCATTAGAAACCCCTTTGAAAGCAACAGGTCATTTACAAATCCTGTATGGTAACCTTGCAGAAAAAGGAAGTGTGGCAAAAATATCAGGTAAAGAAGGTGAACGTTTTGTTGGGCCTGCAAGAGTATTTAATGGTGAAAAAGATTTGGTTGCAGGTATTGCAAACGGAAGAGTAAAGAAAGGGGATGTGGTAGTGATTCGTAATGAAGGCCCGAAAGGAGCACCCGGTATGCCGGAAATGTTGAAGCCAACATCAGCCATTACTGGCGCCGGTTTAGGAAAAGATGTAGCGTTGATTACTGATGGTCGTTTCAGTGGCGGTTCACATGGCTTTGTTGTAGGTCATATTACACCAGAAGCATTTGAAGGAGGTTTGATTGCATTGGTGGAAGATGATGATATAATTGAACTGGATGTTGCTACAAAAAAAATGACATTGAAAGTAAGTGATACAATCATTGCTGAAAGAAGAAGTAAATGGCAACAACCAACATTAAAAGTAACAAGAGGTGTGTTATATAAATATGCGATGTGTGTAAAAGATGCTTCGCATGGTTGTGTTACCGACGAATGAATTGCTCCGGGCTTTTGAATTGCTCCGGGCTTTAGCCCGGAGATAAAAAATAATAAAAATTAACCGGGCTTTAGCCCAATAAAAAAGTGTTATGGAATTAGTTGCAGAAATTTTTTCAAAACCGGAAACAAAAAAAACAAGGAGTGTAAGCGGCAGTGAAGCTGTATTGGATGCTTTACTCTGCGAAAATGTATACACCATCTTCGGTTATCCCGGTGGCGCCATCATGCCTATCTATGATGCCTTGTATGATTATAATGATCGTCTTCAACATATACTCGTCCGTCATGAGCAAGGTGCTATCCATGCTGCACAAGGTTATGCAAGAGCGGGTAATAAAACAGGTGTAGTGTTTGCAACGAGTGGCCCCGGCGCAACAAATCTTGTTACCGGTTTAGCTGATGCAATGATTGACAGTACTCCATTGGTTTGTATCACTGGTCAGGTATTTGCACATTTATTGGGTACGGATGCGTTCCAGGAAACAGATGTGATCAACATTACCACACCCGTTACCAAATGGAATTACCAGGTAACAGATGCAACAGAAATTCCGGCAGTCTTAGCAAAAGCATTTTACATCGCAGGAAGCGGAAGACCCGGCCCTGTGTTGATTGATATTACCAAGAATGCACAGTTGCAGAAATTCGATTATGAAGGATATAAAAAATGTGATCATATCCGCAGTTATCGTCCCAAACCAATTGTACGTAAAAAATATATTGAAGAAGCAGCCAAACTTATTAATGAAGCGGAACGTCCATTTGTAATTTTTGGACAAGGCGTTATTCTGGGAAAAGCAGAAAAAGAATTCAAAGCCTTTATTGAAAAAGCAGGGATCCCATCAGCATGGACCATCATGGGAATGAGTGCTATACCAACAGATCATCCATTAGCTGTAGGAATGTTAGGCATGCATGGTAACTACGGCCCTAACTTATTAACGAACGAATGTGATGTATTGATTGCAGTTGGGATGCGTTTTGATGATCGTGTAACAGGACGTTTGGATAAGTATGCCAAACAAGCAAAAGTGATTCACCTGGATATTGATCCTTCAGAGATTGATAAGAATGTAAAAGCAACGGTTCCTGTGTGGGGCGATTGTAAAGAAACTTTGCCACTACTCACTGCATTGGTTGAAACAAAACTCTATCCAACATGGTTGCAGAAATTTCATGATTGCATGGAGAAAGAAAAGGCATTGTGTATTGAACCGGAGATGAATCCAACCGACGATGTATTGTCAATGGGCGAAGTGATTAAAGCATTGAATGAGTTAACGGGAGGTAATGCAATTATTGTAACGGATGTTGGTCAGCACCAGATGGTGGCCTGTCGTTATGCAAAAATGAATCAAACAAAAAGTAATATCACCAGTGGTGGATTAGGAACCATGGGTTATGCATTACCTGCAGCTATTGGTGCAGCATATGGAGATCCATCACGTACAACTGTTGCCATTATTGGTGACGGTGGTTTTCAAATGACTTTGCAGGAACTCGGCACCATCATGCAGTTTAAAGCGAATGTAAAAATCCTGATTTTGAATAACCAGTTTTTAGGAATGGTGCGCCAATGGCAGCAATTGTTTCATGAAAAACGTTATTCGTTTGTTGATATCACCAGCCCTGATTTTGTGCAGGTGGCCAAAGGATATTATATCGATGGCCAACGTGTAGATGACAGGGCCAAATTAAAAGAAGCGTTAAAAACAATGCTGGATCATAACGGAAGTTATTTACTTGAAGTAATGGTTGGGAAAGAGAACAATGTATTTCCGATGGTACCGCAAGGGAAAGGAGTTTCGGAAGTGGTGTTGAGTAAAGATGAAATTTAATAACCCCAGTGGTTTAAGGAGAATAGTAAAATGATAACTGAAGTAGCTGTTTTAAAAATAAGACCTGGGCAATCTGCAGAATTTGAAGAGTCTTTTATTATGGCACAGCCGATAATAGAATCAATGAATGGATATATACAACATGAGCTGCAGCAGTGTATGGAAGAAAAGGATAAATATTTACTGGTCATCCGTTGGAAAACAATAGAAGATCATACAATAGGATTCAGACAAAGCGAAGGATACAGAGAATGGAAAAAATTATTACATCATTTTTATGATCCATTCCCGGTAGTTGAACATTACAAACGAATATTTTAAATGTTTTTATGGTAAAACAAGAATATACAATAACAGTTTATACAGAAAACCAGATTGGCTTACTCAATCGTATTGCTATCATTTTCTCCAGGAGAAAGATCAATATTGAAAGCCTGAATACTTCTCCAAGTGAAGTGGACAGTGTGCATCGCTTCACCATTGTGATTCATGAAACGGAAGAAGTGGTGCGTAAACTCTGCCGCCAGATTGAAAAGCAAGTGGAAGTATTGAAAGCATACTACAATAACAACGATGAAATTGTATGGCAGGAATTGGCTATGTACAAAGTGCCAACTGATGTAATTGCAGAACAGGTAAAAGTAGAACGTTTGTTAAGTCAGCACGGTGCAAAAGCAGTTGTGATCCGTAAGGATTACACCGTGTTTGAAGTGGCCGGTCAACGTGAAGAAACCGACAACTTCATTAAAGTATTAGAACCCTTCGGTTTAATTGAGTTTGTCCGCAGTGCAAGAATTGCCATTATCAAGAACAGCGACGGGTTTCATAAAAAACTGAAGGAATTCGAACACAGGGAACCGAGTGAAGAAGTAATTGAAAATGAATTTCTGGATAAGAATGAAGAAGTGTTTAGTATGTAGAAGCCTCCCCAAACCCCTTCAAAGGAGGGGCTTTAGAACCTGAAACTTTAAATTAAGGATGTGGGTATAATTGCTGAGTAGAGAACAAAGGAAGAAATGCTTAATTAAAAAAGTTGATTATAGAAATAAAGTTGGGTCTCCCCTCTTGGGAGGGGATTAAGGGGTGGGTTAATGAGTAGAATTAATAAGGTACAAGAGTGCGACGCAACTGCAGCTTAATAGCAGGAATGTTGCCGGCAACATAAAAATTTAAATTTTAAATATAAAACAATGGCAAATTATTTCAACTCATTACCACTCAGGGAGCAACTGAATCAATTAGGTGTTTGTGAATTTATGAACCGCAGCGAATTTGCTGATGGTGTGAACGTACTAAAAGGAAAAAAGATCGTAATTGTCGGTTGTGGTGCCCAAGGTTTAAACCAGGGCTTGAATATGAGAGATTCAGGTTTGAATATTGCGTATACGTTACGCAAAGAAGCGATTGAAGAAAAACGGGCATCGTGGAAAAACGCAACTGAGAATGGATTTGAGGTGGGTACTTATGAAGAATTAATTCCTTCTGCTGACCTGGTATTGAATTTAACACCGGATAAGCAGCATACTTCTGTAATCAAAGCCATCATGCCATTGATGAAGAAATATGCAACACTTTCTTATTCGCATGGATTTAACATCGTAGAAGAAGGAACGCAAATCCGTAAAGATATTACCGTGATCATGGTGGCACCAAAATGTCCGGGCACAGAAGTGAGAGAAGAATATAAAAGAGGATTCGGTGTGCCTACCTTAATTGCAGTGCATCCGGAAAATGATCCTGAAGGAAAAGGACTCGCCCAGGCAAAAGCCTATGCTGCTGCAACAGGAGGCCACAGAGCTGGTGTATTGCGTTCATCATTTGTAGCTGAAGTAAAATCTGATCTCATGGGTGAGCAAACCATTTTGTGTGGGGTGTTACAAACAGGATCTATTTTATGTTTTGATAAAATGGTGGAAAAAGGAATTGAACCAGCCTATGCTTCCAAGCTTATTCAATATGGATGGGAAGTTGTTACTGAAGCGTTGAAGCATGGTGGTGTAACTGCAATGATGGATCGCCTGACTAATCCTGCAAAACTGAAAGCATATGAATTGTCAAGTGAGTTGAAAAATATTTTACGTCCATTGTTTCAAAAACACCAGGACGATATTATGAGTGGTGAATTCTCTTCAACGATGATGAAAGATTGGGCCGATGACGATAAAAATTTATTGACATGGCGTAAAGCAACCGGTGAAACGGCATTTGAAAAAACAGCCCCAACAGATGCAAAAATTGCTGATCAGGAATATTTCGACAATGGGTTATTAATGGTTGCTTTTGTACGTGCAGGTGTTGAGCTTGCTTTTGAAACGATGGTAGAAGCAGGTATCAAAGAAGAATCGGCTTACTATGAATCATTACATGAAACGCCATTGATTGCAAACACCATTGCCCGTAAGAAATTGTTTGAAATGAACAGGGTTATTTCTGATACGGCTGAATATGGTTGTTATTTATTCGATCATGCAGCAAAACCTTTGCTGGCAGAATTCATGAGAACAATTGATAAGGATGTAATCGGTACAAACTTTAATACAGGTATTGATAATGGAGTTGATAACAGAAGCATTATTGAAGTTAATAAGATCATCCGTTCACATCCTGTAGAAAAAGCAGGAGCTGTTTTACGCCAGGCGATGACGGATATGAAAGTAATTCAGACAACTACTAAAGGGGAAAAGCAAAAAGCAGAAAAATTAGAATTAGCATAGTTGATTTAATAACATTGAAATGAATGATGTATTAATTAATCAGGGTCTTACAAGCCCCCTTTCAGTGGCGGGGGGGCTCGATTTCACAGGTGCTGCATTACGACTGAAAAAAATTGTGACCAGAACACCGTTGCAGTTGAACAGGAATCTCTCTAAAAAATACCACTGTAATGTGTATTTAAAAAGAGAAGATCTGCAGATTGTACGCAGTTATAAATTACGGGGTGCATATAATATGATGAGCACTTTACCTGCTGAACAACTAAAGAAAGGAGTGGTTTGTGCAAGTGCGGGCAATCACGCACAGGGATTTGCTTACAGTTGCAGAAAATTAAATGTGAAAGGCGTTGTATTTATGCCGGTGATTACACCCAATCAAAAGATCAATCAAACAAAAATGTTTGGAGAAGATTTTATTGAAGTAAAATTAGTGGGCGACACCTTTGATGATTGTGCCGTTGCCGCAAAAAAATATACAGAAGAAAACGGCATGACATTTATTCCGCCGTTTGATGATTATAAAATTATTGAAGGGCAGGGTACTGTTGGAGTTGAAATACTGGAAGACTTCTCTCCTCATTCAGGGGTTCCCATGCACAGCGATGGGAAGGAACGTAGTTCGGGAGGGGGTATTGATTTTTTATTTGTTCCTGTTGGTGGTGGTGGATTAAGTGCTGGTGTTGGTTCTTATTTCAAAACCTATTCGCCCAAAACAAAAATTATTGGTTTGGAACCAGAAGGTGCACCTTCTATGTTTGAAGCATTGAAAGCAGGCGGGCCGGTTACGCTGGAAAGTATTGATCGCTTTGTAGATGGTGCTGCCGTAAAGCGTATCGGGGATATTACATTTTCTATTTGCAAAGATGTATTGGATGATATGCACCTGGTGCCGGAAGGGAAGATCTGTTCCACCATTTTAAAACTCTATAACGAAGATGCCATTGTTGTAGAACCTGCCGGTGCTATGAGTATTGCGGCATTGGATGATTATGCAGATGTGATCAAAGGAAAAAATATTGTTTGTATCGTAAGCGGCAGCAACAATGATATTGATCGTATGCAGGAGATCAAGGAACGGAGTTTACAGTTTGAGGGATTGAAACATTATTTCCTCATCCGTTTTGCGCAGCGTCCCGGGGCATTAAAAGAATTTGTAAATGATGTGCTTGGCCCCAACGATGATATTGTGCGGTTTGAATACTTGCAGAAACATAACAAAGAAACCGGTCCTGCATTGGTAGGGGTTGAGCTGAAAAGTAAAGACGACTATGAAGCCCTGATGGCGAATCTTGAAAAATACCTGATCCATTACACTGAGTTGAACAAAAATGATAACATGTTCGGTTATATCGTGTAGCCCCTGGCCTCCTCTAACTCCCCCGAAGGGGGAGGACAAAACATCCGCACACAGCCCAAGCTGAGCGATGACGTTGTAGAAAATTAGAGACGTTATAATTTGTAGAATAGAGTGACAATGCTGATGTGGAAGGACTATAAGTCGATTAAACGGAAGGGGCATCGTCCCTTATCTACCGGAGAAGGGAAAAGAGGGTCAGACGATAAATGTCTGACTCTGATTGTAACGTCAGAGATGAGGCCTGAACATATGTTAGTTGATTTATTTGGTATTTTTAAGCGATTGCCTTGCTGATGCAGAAGAAATTCTGTTTGAATATAATTTACTCATTAAAACTTGCAAACAAGAATGGCAGGCAACAAAGGTTTATACAACCCGGCATTTGAGCATGATGCATGCGGCATCGGATTCGTGGCGAGCATTAAAGGCTCCAAATCGCATCAGCATATCAGTGATGCGTTAACTGTGTTGGAAAACATGGAGCATCGGGGTGCATGTGGCTGTGAAAATAATACAGGCGATGGTGCCGGTATTATGATTCAAACACCGCATGAATTTTTCTTTGAAGAATGTTTGAAACTGGGTGTTCATCTTCCTTCATTTGGAAAATATGGTGTAGGTGTTATTTTCTTTCCCAAAGAAATTAAACTCAGAGAAGAGTGCCGGAATATTTTCAATCGTACAG
>JAYUTS010000157.1:0-18540 GCA_043754995.1 Chitinophagaceae bacterium | reverse complement strand
AATCAAATATTGACCGTGCTTTTTGGCGCAACCGTCCTTTCTGGAATGCAGGTGACATGCTTGATAAACCGGGATTGATTACCTATGCTGAAAGTCATGACGAAGAGAGGGTCATTTACAGTACACAAAACAATGGTAATACTAATACGTCCAATTCAGGAGTACATAACCCAAGGGATTTGAATGTTGCATTACGGAGAACAGAAGCAATGGCGGCTATCCTCATGGGTTTACCAGGACCTAAAATGATCTGGCAATTTGGTGAGCTTGGGTATGATTTCTCTATCAACCGTTGTACTGACGGATCAATTAATAATAATTGCAGATTAGATCCCAAACCGGTTCGCTGGGATTATTACCAGATGCTCAACCGCCGTCGTTTGTTTGAAACATATGCTGCCATGGCAAAGCTGCGTCAGCAGAGGCTGGCAACTTTCCGCACTCCAACATTATCGGCAGGAACAAACCTGGGTACAAGCCTGGTTAAAACAATTGTGGTTGATCATGCCGATTTGAAATATGTAGTAGTTGCCAACTTTGATGTATTTCAGCAATCACCTGACGTAACCTTTCCTGCTACAGGTACATGGTATAATTATACGCAGGGCGGAACCATCAGTGTTACGGGAGCAACATTTAATATAGTATTACCACCGGGTGAGTTTAGGGTGTTTCTCAACCAGAATATCCCCGGCGGTATTGTTACCAGTACCAGGGATGTAATTGCCAACAGTAATGAATTTAAGTTGAATGTTTATCCCAACCCTGTTCAGCAAACTTCTTTCATTCGTTATGAATTACCGAAGAGTGGGCAAGTAACTATTCAACTCATCAATATGCAGGGGCAAGTTGTTGCTTCAAAAAATATGGGGTTTCAAATGAAAGGAGTACAGGCATATGAGTTGAATAAAAATAATTTCAGCGGAACTGCTTTAACTGCCGGTCAATATGTGTTGCAGGTAAGAGTAGATAATATAGTTCGATATGAAAAGCTGGTTGTGCAGCAGTAAGTGGGAATTAAATGTCTTTAAACGAATTTTGTAATGATAAAGGGCTTGCCTGTTTTTTGTTGATGGTTATATAAATGCAAAAGGCATTGATCAGCAAAATTCAATCAGCTTCTTTTTATGAGTATAAATAGCGATTTCTTAAAACCTAAACTATTGATTATGATTTTCAAACGAATGTTTACCAGGGTCTGGGCTTTACTGCTCGTGCTGATGGTAGTTGCACAAACTGTTTTTGCGCAGGGAAAAACCGTAACGGGAAAGGTGACTGATAGCAGAGATGGGAGCCCCATACCCAATGCTTCTGTTACCATTAAAGGAACCAACCGGGGTACTACAACTGATGCAGCCGGAAGTTTCCGTCTTGCAGTTGATAACAACAGCACTGTTCTTATTATTTCCTCTGTTGGATTTGGAAGTACAGAAGTTACAATAGGAGCACAATCCGATTTATCCATCAATTTAACCGGAACTCAATCAAACCTCAATGAGGTGGTTGTGGTTGGTTATGGTACACAACGTAAGCGAGATCTTACAGGTGCTGTTGCAACAGTTTCTGCGAAGGATTTTGTAAAGGGAGCAATTCAAAGCCCCGAACAATTAATTGCTGGTAAAGTAGCTGGGGTGCAGATTACACCAAACAGTGGTGCTGCAGGTTCAGGAAGCAGGATCCGTATCCGTGGTGGCGCATCTTTAAATGCAAGTAACGACCCATTAATTGTAATTGATGGAGTACCTGTTGATAATGGCAACGCTTTAAACCTCATCAACCCGAATGATATTGAAAGTTTTACACTCTTAAAAGATCCTTCTGCCGCAGCTATCTACGGTTCAAGAGCTTCTAATGGGGTAATTATCATTGTAACAAAAAAAGGAAAAAAAGGAAAAGTAAAATTAAGTTTCGGTGCACAAGCCTTTATTCAGCAACCGGTAAAGAGGGTTGACGTCTTAACTGCAGATGAACTGAGGAATGTAATCAATACAAGACCCGGTTTAGCAAGCTTGCAACCTTTTTTAGGAAAGAGCAATACCGATTGGCAAGACGAAATTTACAGAAATGCTATAGGTCAGGATTATAACCTCAGTGTAAGTGGCGCCATTGCAGATGGCAAATTACCGTTCAGATTATCCGGCGGTTTTTTAAACCAGGATGGTATTTTAAGAACAGATAATTTTAAACGTTACTCAGGGGCTATTAGTTTAACACCAAAACTTTTTAAGGATCGGTTAAAGGTTGAGTTAAATCTGAAACTTGCACGCACCAATAGTACAGATCCTGATTTTGGTGCTATTGGCAATGCGGTGTCGTTTGATCCCACACAACCCATTAAAACAAACAGTGTAAGGTATGGTGGTTATTATGAATGGCTTGATGCAGCCGGATATCCTGCAGACAATTCAAACAGGAACCCCATTGCATTATTGAACATGAGGAATCATGAAAGAATTGGCAACCGTTCAATCGGCAATATTCAATTTGATTATTCTTTTCCTTTTATAAAAGGACTAAGGGCTAATTTGAATTTAGGCTATGAATATGCCAATGAATACGGCACTTTTAAAAAGACCGACAGTGCTGCTGCCGCTTATTCCAGAACCAATAAAGGAGGATATAATAACAGGTCTTATTTAGAACGCAACAACAAGCTTTATGATGTTTACCTGAACTATGTAAGAGATCTTGGAGCCAATAAAAACAGCCGGGTTGATTTTACGGTGGGTCATGGAACACAGGAAGTTGGTTATTATAATTTTAATTTCCAGGGTCGTTCTTTTGATGGTACACCCCAGGGTCAGCCGCCTGCTTTTCTTTCCAATAACTCAGATGATAAAAATGGAGATGATGGTGATTTACTGATCTCCTATTACGGCAGGTTAAACTTCACCCTTGCGAATAAATATGTTTTTACATTTAATGGAAGAGCTGATGGATCATCAAGGTTTTCAAAAGAAAACAGGTGGGGCTACTTTCCTTCTGCTGCATTTGCCTGGCGTGTGAATGAAGAAAACTTTTTGAAAGATTCAAAGGTAATCTCTGACTTAAAACTACGAATTGGTTATGGCGTAACCGGTCAGAAAAATATCCCTAGACTATATGGATACCTACCGGTATATAATCAATCAAATAACTCCGGCCTCTATCAATTGGGTAACACGTTTTATACCAGGTTAGGCCCTGTTGAATATGATCCCGATTTGAAATGGGAAACAACAGAGAATCTTAATGCAGCTATTGAATTTGGGTTTGCTGATAACAGGATCACAGGTATCATTGAAGCCTTCTCCCGGAAAACAAGAGACCTGATCAATACTATACCAATTCCCTTAGGCGCCAATTTTGCCAACAGTCTTTTAACCAATGTGGGCAATATTGAAAGCAAAGGATTTGAATTCACATTCAACGTGGTTCCTGTAAAAAACAGGAATGCACAGTGGGATCTGGGCTTTAATGTTACGTATGCAAATCCTAAAATCACGAAACTACTGGTGAATGATAACAAGAATTTCCAGGGAAATCTTCGAACAACCATTCCCGGGAGTATTAATAAGTTTGCACAAATTGATGCTGTTGGCAATCGCCCCGGTTCATTTTATATGCTGCAGCAGGTGTATGATAAAAATAATCAACCCATTGAAGGTTTGTTCGAAGACATCAACAGGGATGGTATTATATCTGATTTGGACAGAAGAGTATTTAAACCAAGTGAAGCCCCTCTTTTCTTAGGCTTTACAACTAATTTCTCTTATAAGAAATTTACGGCTGGTGTGTTAATGCGTGGAAGTGTTGGAAATTATGTGTTCAATGCCGTAGCAATGCAACTGGGCGTACAGAACCAGTTTAAAATTGGTACCGGCATACAAAACGGGCACCGCAGTTATTTAGAAACAGGGTTTATTGCCAAGCAGGAATTAAGTGACTATTATATTCAAAATGCATCTTTCCTGAGAATAGATAATATCAACTTTGGATATGATGCCGGACAAATAGCCAAAAATGTAAACCTGCGTATTACAGCTAACATTCAGAATGTGTTTGTCATTACCAAGTATAAAGGAATTGATCCTGAAATTAACGGTGGCATGGACAGCCAGATTTATCCACGTCCACGTACCTATGTTCTGGGTATCAATCTTGATTTCTAAATCATCAATAAAAAATTCTGAAATGAAACATATAATTTTTAAACTCTTTACAGTTCTCCTACTTGGATCTGTAATTACATCCTGTCATAAACGACTGGATCAATTTCCTGCTAATACACTTACAGCAGAAGATGCTTACAAAAATGAAGCTACTTACAAACAGGTGCTGGCAAGAGTATACGGCAGCATGGTACTTACTTCTCAAAATGCACCTGCAACCGGTGGTGCAGGAAACGGTGATGTGAAAGGTGTGGATGAAGGGTTCTCGGATTTTTTCAGAAACTTCTGGACAGCACAGGACATGAGCACCGATATGGCGAAATGGAAATGGGCCGATCCGGGATTGTACGATATGCAGTTTAATAAATGGGATGCAGGTAATCCATTGGTTGAAGGACTATACGGAAGATGTCAACTGGTGATCACATACGCCAATGAATTTTTGCGTGAAAGCACTCCTGAAAAACTAAGTGGCAGGGGAATTACCGGAGCTGCAGCAACCAATATCGGTCTGATGCGTTCCGAAGTAAAATTTGTTCGAGCATATCAATACTGGGCCTTACTTGATTTATTTGGAAACCCTGGTTTTACTACAGAAGAAGAACAGATTGGTAAGTTTAACCCCAAACGAATTACAAGAGCCGAGCTGTTTACTTATATTGAAAATCAACTGAAGGAAGTTGAAGCAGCATTACCTGCTCCCCGTTCAAACGAATATGGAAGAGCAGATAAAGCAGCAGCCTGGTCCTTACTGGCACGTTTATATTTAAATGCATCTGTGTACACCGGAACACAAAGAAATACCGACGCTGTAACCTATTCTAAAAAAGTAATTGATGCAGGTTATTCATTGCTGGGCGATTACAGGTGGTTGTTTCTTGCAGACAATCATCTCAATAATTCTGAAGCTATCTGGACACTTAACTATGATGGATTTAAATCACAGAGCTATGGTGGTGCAACATTTATCATTAATGGAACATCAAATGGAACTGCTTTAGTTACAATCAACGGGCTGGGTGGATGGGGAGCCATGCGTGCTACTGAAAAAATTCCTTCACTCTTCCCCGACCAGACAGGTGTCATTGACAAAAGATCACAATGGTACACAACAGGTCAAACCCTTGGGATGGATGATTATTTTGATTATTCAAAAGGTTTGCCAACAACAAAATTCAGAAACCGGACACGTGCAGGTGGCTTTGGCAATGATCCCGGAAGACAATTTTCTGATATTGATATCCCCCTATTCAGGCTTGCAGAAATGTACCTGATCTATGCTGAAGCTGTTAAAAGAGGAGGGGCCGGTGGTACCGATGCGCAGGCAGTTGGTTATTTGAACCTGTTGCGTGAAAGAGCCTATATGAATAACAGCGGTAATATCGTTACCTATGATTTAGACTTTATTTTGAACGAAAGAGCAAGAGAGTTGTATTGGGAAGGTTTCCGCAGAACCGATCTCATACGTTATGACCGTTATGCAGAAGGAACCTATTTGTGGCCATGGAAAGGAGGAGTGAAAAACGGAACAGCATTCGGTTTACACCGGAAATTGTTGCCGATTCCTTCCAACCAATTGGCAGTGAATCCTAATTTAACACAAAACCCAGGCTATTAACATTTAAAAGAAATTGACATGAAAGCAATTTATAACATCGTTTTTCTGCTTGGTCTTACGGCATTTGTTGCCTGTGACAAAGAAGAAAATAAAGTTTATTTCGAAGGGGGTACGCCTCCGGTATTAACCAGTACTACTACTGCGGTAAGGCTTGAACCCGGTGAGGAATCAAACCTGGCGATCAAAATAAGCTGGACCAATCCCAATTACAATTTTACTACGGGTGTAAGTTCACAGGATGTAAACTACACATTGGAAATTGATACTGTTGGGGGCAACTTCAGTAGCGGTAAAAAGTTTACAACTATAATTACCAACGAACTTTCGAAAACATATACGGTTAGTGAGCTGAACAATGTCCTGGGTAATACAATGATCTTGCAACTCGATCCCAGGAGAACCTATAACCTTGAGGCAAGAGTTACATCCAGTGTTGGAGATGCACTTAAACTTGTCTCAAATAAAATAACGTTTACAGTTAAGCCTTTTCCTCCTCCACCAAAAGTAGCAACACCAATAAATGATGAGTTATGGATAGTGGGTGGTGCCAGTCCGGGTGGTTGGAACAATCCATTAGCTTCACCCTTTATCACGTCACAAAAGTTTACACGCAGG
The DNA here is from genome assembly GCA_043754995.1 of Chitinophagaceae bacterium. Classification (GTDB taxonomy): domain Bacteria; phylum Bacteroidota; class Bacteroidia; order Chitinophagales; family Chitinophagaceae; genus Lacibacter. Next base: position 12,156 of record JAYUTS010000157.1, on the reverse strand, counting down.
TCAAGAACATTGTATGACGTAACAATCAATCTTGCGGCCAACGATGGTTACCTGGCCTTACCTGTAATGGGTAGCTGGGGTGCTAAATATTGTTTTGATGATGGTGTAACCAGAAACCCAGATGGAGGTGATTTTGTATTGAAAGGCGGAGGTGGCCGGGATTTTCTTTCTCCAACTCCAGCCGGGACATTTAAAATTACCATGGATTTTCAATTGGGTAAATTCACAGTTGTAAGGCAATAACAATAAAACTCTTTGTATTATGAAACTAATTAATCAAATCCTTTCACTTGCTGTAATTGCTACGCTTGCATTTACATCCTGTGACAAAGCAGATAAGTTGTCTTTGTATGGTAACGGAACAGCTCCAGTATTAACTGCAGCTTCTTCTACTGTTGCTCCCCCACCGGCCGATTCAAATAAATATTCATTAATCTTAAACTGGACCGATCCTAAACATGGACAGGATCCTGCCAGGTATAAGTATATTGTAGAAATAGATTCAACCGGGCGTAATTTTTCAAAAGCTGTAACCCGCACCCATATTGGTAAATTAACCGATTCTATTGTTGCGAAGGACCTGAATGCTATTATGCTTGCATGGGGTTTTGAATTTAATAAAGCTTATGACCTTGATGTAAGAGTTACTTCTTCATATGGAAACAACAATGAAAAACTGGCGTCCAATATTTTAAAGATCAGGGCAACTCCTTACAAAATTCCTCCCAAAGTTGCGTTACCCTTAACTGGAAGATTATTTATTGTAGGAGGTGCAACTGATGGAGGCTGGAACAACCCTGTTCCTGTTCCCTCACAGGAATTTGCCAGACTTGATGAAACTACGTTTGGTGGTGTTTTCTTTTTAAAGGCAAACGATGCATATGTTTTGTTACCTGCCAATGGAAGCTGGGATACAAAGTTTGTAATCAACGACAGACTTTTACCCGGTGTTGATACAACGGGTACTTTCTTTTTCAGTACAGGATCAGGGCAGGATTTTAAATCTCCTGCTACTGCCGGATACTACAAAATGACCATTGACTTCCAAAAGGGATTGTATAAAGTTGTTCCAATTACTTTGCAACACGGTTTACCCACTAATTTATTTATAATTGGCGGTGCTACACCGGGTGGCTGGACCAACCCTGTTCCGCTTCCGTCGCAACAATTGACAAGATTGAATGCTGTTTGGTGGGAAGTAACACTTCCGTTAACTACCGGAGAAAAGTTTCTAATCTTACCAGTTAATGGAAGTTGGGGACAGAAATTTGGAGCGGATGTTCCGGCAGCTGATAATAAATCAGGAACCTTTAAAGCCGAAGGAGGAGATATTCCAACTCCAGGTACCAGTGGTACTTATAAGTTTAGGATTGATTTTTATTCTGGAAAATATCAAATAACACCTTAATTCAATTGTTTGAATACTTAGAAAGCCGGTAATTTTTTACCGGCTTTTTCTTTTAATATCTTATCAAAGCCTGTCCCACCCTTTATTTTCATTACCTTCGTGCCCTTAATTTTCAAGCCTATGGGTTCCTTACTTGAACAATTGGATCTGGAGCGTTTACCTCAACATATTGCCATCATCATGGATGGCAATGGCCGCTGGGCAAAAGAACAGGGGCAGGACCGGCTCTATGGTCATTATCATGGTGTAGAAAGTGTAAGAAACATTGTGGAAGGAAGTGCAGAATTAGGCGTGAAATATTTAACCCTATATGCCTTCAGCACAGAAAACTGGGACCGGCCCATTGAAGAAGTAACGGGTTTGATGGAATTGCTGGTGGACACCATTCGTAAGGAAACAGCCATCCTGAACAAGAATAATATCAGGTTGCATGTCATTGGCGATACCAATATGCTGCCCGATTATGCAAGAAAGGAGTTGCAGGAAAGTTTAGATGAACTGAAGGGCAATACAGGGCTCAATCTCATTATGGCATTGAGTTACAGCAGCAGGTGGGAAATTGTGAATGCCATCAAAAACATTGCTGCCGATGTTAAAACAGGTAAGCTGCAGCCTTTTGAAATTGACCAGGATACAATCAAGGACTATCTCACAACAAGAGAGTTTCCCGATCCTGAGTTGATGATCCGTACAAGTGGTGAATACCGCATCAGTAATTTTCTATTATATCAATTAGCTTATGCTGAATTGTATTTTACCAATGTACGCTGGCCCGATTTCAGAAAAGAGAATTTATACGAAGCGATCCTTGATTTTCAAAAAAGGGAACGCCGTTTTGGAAAAACCGGTGAGCAGTTGAAACCGGAAGAACAGATAACACAATCTTAAGATATTCAGCTAACGGGTATTTTAACAAAAGTGTTTCAGCAAAAGCGTTTATTTTGCCGCCCGGCCATTGACCTTTACAGTCAAAGTCAGCATTGTTTAACAACAACTGACTACAGCAGGCATGAGCGGCTTTTTTATAACTGATATACAACATAACCGTAACTGATCATTGATGCGTTTGAAAAGAAATTTACTCCTGCTTTTTATTGTTTGCTTCGGCTTTCAACTAAATCTTTGGGCACAACAACCCGACACTGCAAAACCTGTTTCAATAGACCCGGAACTGGAAGCTATTTTTAATTCAAAAACTCCAAAAGAATATGTCATTGCCGGCATTACCGTAAGCGGATCAAGAACATTTGATTCTGCGTTACTGGTTTCCATTACCGGTATTTCCATTGGTGATAAAGTATATCTGCCGGGCGGAGATCTTTTCAGCAAAGCTATTCTGGCTATCTGGCGTCAGCAATATTTTGATGACGCAACCATTTTTATAACCAGAGTGGATGGCAAGGATATTTATATTGAAATCAGTGTAAGAGAAAGAGCCCGTTTAGGCAATTTCTTTTTTAAAGGGGTTAAGAAAAGCGAGGAAGATGAACTGAAAGAAAAAATTGGTTTAACTCCCAACAAAGTGGTAACGGAAAATTTGCGCCGGACAAGTATTGAAAAAATTGAAAAATATTATATAGAAAAAGGGTATCGTAAAATAAATATTGAAATCACGGAAACCAAGAATGCAGTTAACCCTAATTTTATTGATCTTACCTATAACGTTGATAAAGGACAAAAAGTAAAAATTGATGAAGTACTCATCAGTGGTAATGATCATGTTTCTGATTTGAAACTGAAAAAGCAACTCAAGGGAACGAAAGAACGGTTACGGCTTACTTTACATCCTTCCAATGAAGCTCCGTTATACGGCAGCAAAGACTCTACCTCCTTTAAAGAATATATGCGTGACTGGGGATTTTTATCGCTCAGCAAAACAAGAGATTATTTAGATCCCTGGTTCCGATTCAAATTCTCTGCTGCAAAATTTAACCAGAGCAAGTATATAGAGGATAAAGAAAAAGTATTACAATATTATAACTCCATTGGTTATCGTGATGCGGTGATAGAAAAAGATACCAACTACTACAACAGTAAGGGTAACCTGGTGGTTGAAATGAAAATACAGGAAGGGCGACAATATTATTTTGGGAATGTTTCATGGAGAGGAAACACGAAGTACAGTGATTCATTACTCACTGCTATCCTCGGTATCAGGAAAGGTGAAATTTATAATATTGAAACACTGAATAAAAAATTGGGCAAACAATTATCGGCTGAAGGAGGTGACATCAGTGGTTTGTATATGGATGATGGTTATCTCTTCTTCAGGATAGAGCCCATTGAAACAAGTGTATATAATGATACCATTGATTATGAAATCCGTTTATCAGAAGGGCCGCAGGCAACTATCCGTGCAGTGAATATTTACGGGAACGATAAAACAAAAGAGTATGTCATCCGCAGAGAACTCCGCACAATACCCGGAGAAAAATTCAGTCGCAGCGATATGATCCGTTCTATCCGTGAACTATCGGCATTGAATTATTTCAATCAGGAAAAAATCAATCCCAACCCTGTTCCCAATCCTGATGATGGTACTGTTGATATCAACTATACATTAGAAGAAAAATCAAGTGATCAGTTGGAGTTAAGTGCTGGCTGGGGTGGCTATATTGGTTTAACAGGAACATTGGGTATTACCTTCAACAATTTTTCTACAAAAAATATTTTCAAAAAATCAGCATGGCAACCATTACCATCGGGTGACGGACAAAAATTATCTGTCCGTGTACAATCAAATGGTCCATCATTCAGCTCGCAAAATTTTTCTTTTACCGAACCATGGTTAGGAGGAAAGAAAAGAAATAACCTTACACTTAGTTTGTTCCGTACCAAACTGGCCAATGCGTTTGATCCGCTTACCGGATTACCCACACGCCAGAAAGCCGACAATCAGTACCTACGCACATTTGGTGCAAGTGTATCATTAGGTAAACAATTGAAATGGCCCGATGATTATTTCAACCTCATTACATCAGTTAACTATACGCAGTATAAATTAAAAGATTATCCTATTTTTCCTGAACTGGATAGTGGTGTTTCAAACAATATCAATATCAAGTTCCAGATCATCCGTTCAAGTGTGGATCAACCTACTTTTCCAAGATCAGGTTCTAACTTTTCACTAACGGCAACGTTTACGCCACCATGGTCGTTAATAAGAGATGCGTCCAAGTATAATGACCCTGCTGAAAAGTACCGGTTGGTTGAATATCATAAATGGAGATTGAACTATGAATGGTTTGTACCAATCGGCAAACCGATGGGGGCAGAAAAAAATCGTCAGTTTGTGTTGAAAGCTTCAGCAAAATTTGGTTTTGTCGGGCGATATAACAGTGATCTGGCCATTACTCCTTTTGAACGTTTCCAGGTAGGTGATGCAGGTATGCAAAACAATTTTGGCATTATTGGTTTTGATATTATTGCCCACAGAGGTTATCCGGTTTATGATAACTCCAATCCAAAGATCAACAACCCCAATCAATCATCGGCCACACAGTTCTTTACCATCTTTAATAAGTACAGTATGGAATTGCGTTACCCGTTAAGCACTAATCCCAGCAGCACCATTTTTGGACTGGCCTTTTTTGAAGCTGCCAATGGATGGTACGATATTAAAGATTATAACCCGTTTAAGTTGCGTCGCAGTGCCGGTTTAGGGATGCGTTTCTTCCTGCCTATGTTTGGTTTGCTGGGCTTTGATTATGGTATTGGGTTAGACAGAACCTTCCCCGGTGCAAGATTCAGAGATTTGAGTAAGTTCACCTTTATGCTTGGATTTGAACCGGAATAAGAGGAGCCCCAGCCCCGCCTCCCATAGTAGTACGGCGGGCAGGCCTAAAGGGGGAATGCAAATACGAGATTTATAAAATAAAATTTCATTGTATGAAACCGTTTTTAATTGCCGCTCTAGCTTTATTGCTTACTTCATTTACCGCTACAGCACAACGGTATGCTATTATTGACACAAAGTATATCCTGGATAAAATCCCGGAGTACAAGGATGCAAATAAGAAACTGGAAGACATGGCCGATGCATGGCAAAAAGAGATTGATCTGTTACAGGCCGACCTGGATAAAATTTACCGCCAGCTCGATGCTGAGCGGGCCATGCTCACCCCTGAATTATTGAAAAAGCGGGAAGATGAAATCTTCAATAAAGAAAAGCAGGTGCGTGACCTTCAAAAACGACGTTTTGGGTTTGAAGGTGATTATTTCCGCAAAAAACAAGAATTGGTGAAACCAATACAGGATAAGGTGTACAATGCAGTGCAGCGGCTTGCTACAGAAAGATTGTACGATTTTATTTTAGATAAAAGTGAAGGAATTACCGTTATATTTGCCGACCCAAAACTGGACAAGAGCGACGATGTGCTGAAAATTTTAGGTGTTAAACTTTAATAAAAGCCACTTGTGATTGCAACCAGCGAAGGGGTTAAACGCACTTAATTAAAACAAAGAGGCAAAACTGAAAAGGCTGAGGCCATCAATCCTCCAACATTGGGAGGTTTTCAAAAAAGCTGATTGACAATTTAAAACAACAAAACAGAAACAGATGAAAAGAATTATTGTTCTTGCAGTTATAGCATTGATGGGGAGCGCTGTAACAGTAAATGCACAAAAGACGGGTCACATCAATACCGGTGAATTACTGAGTGTGATGCCTGAAACAAAAAAAGCGCAGGAGAAAATGCAAAAACTGCAGGATTCTTTGAACATGGTGTATGCCGAAATGATTCGTGAGTACAACGAAAAAGACAGCATCATCCGTTTAGATTCTGCAAAATGGACACAAGCCAAAAAAGACATTAAGTTCAGCGAGTACCAGAAACTGGCTGAAGAAGTTCAACAATACTCTGGTAAAGCACAACAATGGTTGCAGGCAAAAGAACAGGAAATTTATGCACCTGTTCAAAAGGCTGCATTAGATGCCATAACTGCTGTTGCAAAAGCAAACGGTTATTTGTATGTGTTTACAAGAGAAGCCTTGCTCGTTGTTCCAACAACAGATGATTTGCTTCCGCTGGTGAAGAAGTTTTTGAAAATACCTGATGTTCCTGCTAAGTAAAATCAGAAATAATTATATCGTAATCCTTCCGATCCTTCGGGAGGATTTTTTTTGTCCTTACGTGTGTCCTACGAAGCTTCATTAAATAAGTGCTTAGTATTTGAATAAACGCTATTTCTAAAAATATAGAGCGAAGTAGTAATTTGCAACTATGAAAGCAGGCCCTATCGGCATTTTTGATTCAGGTTATGGTGGATTAACAGTGATGCGTGAAATTGTGCAGCAGTTACCTGCTTATGATTATATCTACCTCGGAGATAATGCACGTGCACCTTATGGCACAAGAAGTTTTGAAACAGTATATCGTTATACACTTGAAAGTGTGGAGTGGTTCTTTCAACAAGGATGTCCATTGGTTATCCTTGCATGTAATACAGCTTCTGCCAAAGCATTAAGGAGTATTCAGCAAAAAGATTTGCAGCGGTTGAATCCATCCAACAGGATATTAGGTGTTATCCGCCCAACTGCGGAAGTGATAGGTGAATACAGTCAAACGAAAAAAGTTGGTGTGCTGGCCACGGCAGGAACTGTACAATCAAACTCCTATGAAATCGAAATCAAAAAATTTTATCCTGGTGCAGAAGTGTTTCAGCAAGCCTGCCCTATGTGGGTTCCGTTGATTGAGAATAATGAACATGAAAGTGCAGGCGCTGATTTTTTTATAAAGGAATCAGTAGGTGCTTTGCTGAATCAATCACACAAGATCGATACCATCCTGCTGGGTTGCACACATTATCCTTTGATGAGCAAAAAAATACAGGAGCATCTGCCAGCAGATGTTCAATTACTTTCACAAGGAAAAATTGTGGCAGAAAGTTTAGCAGGATATTTAAAACGTCATCCTGAAATGGATGCCCGTTTAACCAAAGCCGGTAGCAGGAAGTTTTTTACAACGGATTCTGTTGCAGATTTTAATCATCATGCCCGTTTGTTTTATGGGGAAGAAGTGGAGGCTCAGTATGCAGAGCTGGAGAGCTGAGGTTTTGACTTTCAACAATTTTCTTCCTTTAAACACCTGTATTTTGGGCTGTTTCCCCTACCTTTGCCGTCCTTTCACAAACAACGGGAAGTGGTGTTCTCATTGTGTGATCTGAAATTTCCGGTTTCTCCCCGGTATTTTTAAAGCAGTAAAACAGAAAACAATGCCAGGAAAAAAACGTACATACCAGCCGTCGAAACGTCGCAGAAAAACCACACATGGTTTCCGCAGACGTATGCAGGATGCTAATGGCCGCAAGGTATTAGCAAGCCGTCGTGCAAAAGGCCGTCATAAGCTTTCTATAAGCGATGAGCGTGGTGTAAAGAAATAAGAAAATATTAATTGAAGATATTCTGAGTCCCGGCATTTACAGTCGGGACTTTTTTTATGATCTATGGTTTAAAAAAAAGTAAATCAACATCAGATCTTAAGATTGATAAAAAACAATTTATTTTCGATTGATTGAAACAGTTCACACTTGGTAAAACGGAACGGCTTAAAAGCCGCAAGCAAATTGAACAATTGTTCAAAGAAGGGAAAACATTTACTGTTTCACCATTACGAATCTATTATGCAATCAATACAGCATTTGTACATTCTTCTCCTTTACAATTTGGTGCAGCAGTTGGCACCAAACATTTTAAACATGCAGTAGATCGTAACCGAATCAAGCGGTTGATACGGGAAGCATATCGTTTGCAGAAAAATGATTTGCAGGAGCAATTGAAAATGAAAAGCACAACCGTTAATGTTTTTTTTATGTATACAGGCAAAGAACTGCCGGGGTATCAATTGATATATGAAAAGGCAGGTATAGCTTTACAGAAATTATCAAAAATTACTGATGGACTTACTGAAACAGATACTTAGTTTTCCTTTTATTGTATTGATTAAGTTTTACCAGTATTTCATCAGTCCTATTCTTGGACCTAAGTGCCGCTACACACCTACCTGCAGTAACTATTCATTGGAAGCGTTTAAAAAGTATGGTCCCATCAAAGGATTTTGGTTGACAGTAAAACGTATCAGCAGATGTCATCCGTGGGGTGGAAGTGGTTATGACCCTGTGCCGCCCCCTAACCCCCTGAAGGGGGAACCCAAAAAGCCTTCGTAGTTTTTAAAATAAATAAGCCATCACAGCCTCATCCACATACTGATCTTTGCTCTTTAAGTATGTATATTTTTTTAGTACTCCTTCATGATGAAAGCCTGCTTTGAGATAAAGCTGAATGGCTTTTTCATTGCTGGTTGCAACAGTTAATTCAATACGCAGAAAACCATTTTGTTTAGCATACTCTTTTATTTCTTCCATCATTTGCAAACCATAACCTTTACCGGCATGTTCCGGATCAATTGCCAACCCTCCCAGATAAACGATATGTTTATTCCGGTAATGCTGCTGAACAAGTTTAAACATGCCAATGGATTCTCCGTCAACTTCAAAAATATACAGTACTCCTTTTTTTTCAAGCTCATCAAATACCAGATAAAAATTTTCTGCTGTCATTACTTCATACAATAAAAAAGGATTTACCTGCGGATGCATGTACAGGTAGAACATAAAATTAAAATCAGACTGTGTTGCTTTGCGGATCATATTATATTGTTGAATACATTTAAATTAAACCGGCGATGCATTTGGCTCGTTCGGTCAATCTTCATCAAACCAAAGCATGTAGACATCAAACCAAAATTAAATGAGATAGCTAATAATTGCAAATGGTATTACTTACTTTGCTGATCATATTCCATAATCAATGCCAAAAGAAAAGATACGTTGCAGTTGGTGTTTAAAAGATGAACTGTATATGCAATATCATGATGAAGAGTGGGGCACTCCTCAACATGATGACAGGCATTTGTTCGAAATGCTTTGCCTGGAAGGTGCGCAGGCCGGGCTAAGCTGGTACACCATTCTCAGCAAAAGACAGAATTACCGGAAAGCATTCAACAATTTTGATGCAAGAAAAATGTCAAAGTATAATGATCAAAAAGTGGCTGCTTTATTAGAGGATGCAGGCATTGTACGAAACCGTTTAAAAATAAATGCATTTATACAAAATGCAAAGGCATTTCTTACTGTTCAAAAAGAGTTTGGAAGTTTTGATCAATACATCTGGCAGTTTGTGGGCGGTAAGCCGATGCGGAACAATATAAAAACAATGAAGGATGTTGCAGTGAAGACTGCTATCTCTGATGCAATGAGCAAAGACCTATTAAAGCGGGGATTTAAGTTTGTTGGCTCTACTATCTGTTATGCATTTATGCAGGCAACAGGTATGGTGGATGATCATGTAAAGGATTGCTGGAAGAAAAAGAAGCCCCAACCCTAAAGCGGGGTAATAAAAAAACCGCTTCAAAAAAATGAAACGGTTTATATAATAGTTCTCTATAAAAAGTCCCTTTAGGGATTTAGGGCTTAAAACGTTCAGCTACTTTGCTCCAGTTAACTACATTCCAGAACGCAGCTAAATAATCGGCCCTGCGGTTTTGGTACTTTAAATAGTAAGCATGTTCCCAAACATCTGCGCCAAGAACAGGCGTGCCTTTTACTTCAGCAACATCCATCAAAGGATTATCCTGGTTTGGTGTAGAACTTACTTCTAATTTACCATCTTTCACAATTAACCATGCCCAACCGCTGCCGAAACGTGTCATACCTGCTGCTGCAAATTTTTCTTTGAAAGTATCAAATGAACCAAAGGCTGCAGAGATTGCATCAGCTAAAGCTCCTGATGGTGCCCCACCTGCACCGGGTGCCAATGACTCCCAGAAAAAAGTATGGTTCCAATGACCGCCACCGTTATTACGAACAGCAGGAGAAATGGTTCCTGCAACTTTTACCAATTCTTCAATTGTTTTACTTTCATGCTCAGTGCCGGCAACAGCCTTGTTGAGATTATCAACATAAGCCTGGTGATGTTTACCATGATGAATCTGCATGGTGGTTGTGTCGATATGAGGTTCCAATGCATCATGCGCATATGGAAGTGGTGCTAATGTAAATGCCATAGTGTTTTAAATTTGCCCCCATCACCGCAAGATGAATGAGGAATGTTTGAAAAAGTTAAGAAGACAAATTTAAGTGTGATTGGTGGAAATTGAAGTCATTTCTTTTATATGAGATAAGGTAAGTCCGTTCTTATAATCCGTCAGACGAGGGCGTCAGACGGGTATCACTTTTTCAGTCGGTTGAGTTTTACTCCTTTCTCCACAAAGGTTTCAACAATGCCCCTTGTTTCAAGATCAAGCCTTACAGAGATAGTGTACCAGGGGATTGACTTTTTAAAATCAGGCAGTTGTTTATGGATGATCTTTATCACATCTTCTGTTAGCGTAGTGAATGTTTTTCCCTTACTGCCTTTTAAGCTTTTGATAATGGCAGTTTTAACGGGTTCATAAATAGCGGCATCCATCTTTCGTTCGGTGCCGGTTTCCGGATGGGTAACAATCACCTTTTTTGTTGTTGCTTTTGACATAGCTATCGTTTTGATGCAAAAAAATCTTTCATCAATTGGGCGCATTCGTCTTTCAATACGCCTTTTGTTACCTGGGCTTTCTGATGAAAAGGAAAGGCCCCCTCCCCGAACTTCGTTCCTTCCCTTTGGGAACCCCCAAGAGGGGAGGAGGAATAATCACCTGTAATTTTTTTATGCCCGTTCTTTTCATCATCGGCTCCCCACACAATACGATTGATCTTGCTCCAATACAATGCACCTGCACACATTAAACAGGGTTCAACTGTTACATATAAGGTTGCGCCCGGTAAATATTTAGCAGCAATCTGACTGAACGCTGAGGTCAAAGCGATCATCTCTGCATGAGCAGTAGGATCATTCAACTTCTCTACCATATTATGGCCACGTGCAATCAATTTACCTTCCATCACTACCACAGCTCCAACAGGCACTTCGCCTTCCTCATATGCAAGATGTGCTTCTTTTAATGCCTGTTTCATGAAATACTCATCGGTCATAAAACGAAGATACTTCATTCCCAAAATTGAAAACAATAGGAATACTGCATCACTTACATTTGTATATCTGTTTACAAGCAGCAGATGTTGAGTAGTTGAACAATAACAGTTTTACATGAATTCTTATCAAACAATCTACGATTCCCAGGCGGCCTTTTTCAAATCAGGAGCTACAAAGTCATATGCTTTCAGAAAAGAACAGTTGAAAAAAATAGTATCTGTTTTCAGAACAAATGAAAAGCTGATTGAAGAAGCATTGTATAAAGATCTGCACAAACATCCGCAGGAAACATATATGACAGAGTTGGGTCCAACCTACGAAGAGATCAAAGTACAACTGAAAGGAATGCGGCAATGGATGCAACCTCAAACTGTTCATACCCCCTTATTTTTATTACCCTCCTCAACCAAAATATATCCAGAACCGGTGGGGAATGTATTGGTGATCTCTCCCTGGAATTACCCCATCCTGCTCACTTTCCGTGCTGTTGCCGGGGCAATGGCTGCAGGGAATACGATCTTAATTAAACCATCTGAACTTAGCGCCCATTCATCAGCAATGATGGCAAAACTGATCAATGAAAATTTTCCTGCCGGTTATATGCACGTGCTGGAAGGTGATGGCATACAGGTGTTACCTGCATTATTAGAGCATTTTCATTTCGGGCATGTGATGTTTACCGGTGGTACAGAAATTGGGAAAAAAATTATGGAGATGGCAT
>JAYUTS010000156.1:0-7332 GCA_043754995.1 Chitinophagaceae bacterium | reverse complement strand
TATTTGGATTAAAAGGCATGGATTTTTTTTGGGAACTGGCCACACTTATTTTAATCATGCTGCTGGGGCATTGGATTGAAATGAAATCTGTGGCAGGCGCATCAAGGGAGCTGGAATTGTTAGTGCAGTTAATGCCCGATGATGCCCATCTTGTTAAGGGTGAACAAATCACTGAGGTGAAAACAGTAAACTTAAATGCGAATGATGTTATATTGATCAAGCCTGGAGAAAAAGTTGCAGCCGATGGAATAATACTGGAAGGAGAAAGTTATTTGAATGAATCTATGTTGACTGGAGAAAGTAAACCTGTACAAAAAATAAAGGGCGATAAAGTAATTGCAGGGGCTATTAATGGAAACGGTTCTATTAAAGTTACCGTATCGCATGGGGCAAAAGATTCTTATCTCTCACAGGTCATAAAGCTGGTGGATGATGCACAAAAGTCAAAATCTAAAACCCAGTTGGTAGCAGACAGGGCTGCAAAGTGGCTAACAGCAATTGCCATTATTGCGGGCATTAGTACATTTTTATTCTGGTATTTAACAGGCCAAACGTTGGCTTTCGCAATGGAAAGAATGGTTACAGTGATTGTGATCTGTTGCCCCCATGCCTTAGGATTGGCGGTGCCTCTAGTGGTTGCAAAATCAACCGCCTTATCAGCGAAAAACGGGCTGCTGATAAAAAACAGAACAGCATTTGAAAATGCAAGGAAAATCACCACCATTGTATTTGACAAAACCGGTACGCTAACCGTAGGAAAATTTGAAGTATCTAAAATAGTGCCCCTCCAAAAAGAATTGAGTGAAAATGAAATCATTCGTTTGGCATCTGCATTGGAGCAACAATCAGAACATCCTATTGCAACCGGCATCCTGCAAAAAGTAAAAGAACTTTCAATAACCATTCCTGCAACAGAAAACTTTAATGCTATCACGGGCAAGGGAGTTGAAGCTACGGTTGAACGCAAAAAAATATTAGTGGTTAGTCCTGGCTATCTAAAAGATAAAAATATAGCGATGCCCGAAGGCTTTACAGCCAATGATACCGAAACAGTTGTGTTCGTAATTATCAATGATCAATTAGCTGGCTATATTGCATTGTCAGATGAGATAAGACCTGAATCAGCAGAAGCTATTAAAACATTAAAACAAAACAATATCAAATCAATATTACTGACAGGCGACAATAATAAAGTAGCAGCAAGTGTAAGCAAGGTATTAGGCATGGATAGTTTTTTTGCAGAAGTACTCCCCCATCAGAAATTAGAAAAGATAAAAGAACTGCAAAGCAAAGGAGAATTTGTAGCGATGTCGGGTGATGGAGTAAATGATGCCCCGGCTTTAGCACAAGCTGATATTGGTATTGCAGTAGGCAGTGGCAGTGATATTGCAGCAGAAACAGCAGGGATTATTTTGGTGAACAGTAACCCCAAAGATATTGTGAGTTTGATTTTATTTGGCAAAGCCACTTACCGCAAGATGATTCAGAATTTAATTTGGGCAACAGGTTATAATGTTATTGCATTGCCAGTGGCGGCAGGTGTATTATACAAACAGGGAGTTTTATTAAGCCCTGCTGCTGGGGCTGTTTTAATGACAGTAAGTACAATTGTTGTTGCCATTAATGCAAGCATGTTAAAAGTTAAATAGTCATCAACTGGCAATTTATCATAGTTTTAAAAAGTATTCCCAACTTTCGATATCCCCTAAAAATTGAACAACCCGCCTTTATATAAGGATCGAAGTCTTACCTATTATTCTATGCTTATTTTCATATTGCAAAAGCAATCTCATCGTTTATGAAAAAAATTGCATTGATCACTTTACTCATCAGCAGTTTGTTGCATAACCTTACTGCACAGCAGGCAAATGGTGAAATGCATCTGTCTGCTTTGGCATCTGCAAAAACAGATGACAAACGTCAGGATATTTTAATGGAACTCTTCGACCTGTATGAGAACTTTTCGGTTGACTCTAATATGTATTATGCCAACAAAGTTTTAGAAATAGGAAAACAAACAAAAAATTTATTAATTGAGGCGAGGGCGCTTGATGAAATTGGCTACGTCTATTATAGAATAGATAATGGACAGAAATGTCTTGAAATAACTTTACAATCGCTCCGCATGGCAGAGAAGACAGGTAATCAAAGGCTCATCGGAATTATCCATATCGGATTAGCAAGTGTACAGCAAGATGAAAAAGCAATATACTATCTTAAAAAAGCTATCGGGTATTTAGAGAAAACAAAGGGTTATAAAGAACTTTTAATTGCACTAAATGATATTTCGAGAAGGTATTTGAGTTTTAATCACCCTGATTCTGCTTTGATCTATGCCCAATGGGCCAATAAATTAATTCAAGAGCATCATTATAAGACATATTTGGGTTATACATTAACTGCTTTAGGAACGATACAATTGGAACTTGGAAATAAAGGACTGGCATTGGAATATTATAAATTAGCTGTTAGTGATGCCAACGGGCAGAACTCTGATCCTCTACTTTATAATGCATACAACCGTTTAGTAATGTTTTATCAAAAAGAAGGAAATAACGATTCTGTCTTTCATTATTCTAAAAGAATTTATAGCCTTGCACAAAAAGGCCCGGTTAGGTGGATGGTTACTCCGTCCAGTTTGTTTTATGAATATTATAAGAAACAAGGAAAAAGCGATAGTGCATTGAAGTATCATGAAATTTATAAAACAGCACAGGATAGCTTATACAGCAGTCAAAAAATTCAAAGCTTGCAGGCAATGAGTATGGAGGAAGATTTAAGGCAAAAAGAAATTCTTCTTAATAAAGAAAAATTAAACATCGAAAGAAAACACAATATACAATATGCTGCCATTGCTATTGGAATCATTGTTCTCATCGTATCCTTTCTCCTGTTGAGCCGGAGTATTATTGTTAATGAAAAACTGATAAAGTATTTTAACATTATCGGGTTACTGATTGTTTTTGAGTTTACAAATCTTGTTTTACATCCATATCTTGAAAGCCTTACACATCACTCACCTGTTTTAATGCTATTAATCATGGTTTGCATTGCTGCAGTTTTAGTTCCTGCGCATCATCGTTTAGAAAAATGGATCAGCATCAGGTTGGTAGAAAAAAATAAAAAAATCAGAATTGCCGCAGCAAAGAAAACCATTCAGGTTTTGGAAGGAAATTCTGATACATGACCTTAAATATTCATCATTTTCGGTTGCTATGAGCAAATGAAATAGAATGAAGGATAAAACAAATCAATAAATTGTATGTATAAATTAGCTGTAATCATTTTAATATGCCTTATGAGCTGTAATGAAAAAGCAAAAGAAAAAGATAAGGATGAGCAGGTTGTAACAGCCATCATTGAATCTGAAACGGACAAAATAAAAGTAACAGATCTTGACAGTAAGGCCATAGACCTGAACCAATACAAGGGCAAAACGATCTTTATCAATTTCTGGGCAACCTGGTGCAAACCCTGTTTACAGGAAATGCCTTCCATTCAACAAGCACAGGAGTTATTAAAAAATGAAGACATTGTTTTCCTCTTTGCATCAGATGAAGCAGTTGAGCAAATTGAGCAATTTAAAACTACTCATCCATATCCTTTTCATTACGTAAGAGCAGAAAATATGGAAGCATTGAATATAATGGCCTTGCCAACAACCTATATCTTTAGCCCCGAAGGAAAACTTGTTTTCTCAGAAATGGGTTTCAGGAAATGGGATGATAAAGACAATATTGATTTACTCATGAACATCATCAAAACAAAATGAACAAACTAATAATAGTCTTATTGCTTGTAGTTGTACTGGCATCCTGTACAAATAACAAAACTGAATCAAAAGCCACCGGGGATTCAACTGTGGTAATGCTTGCATCTCCTGTTACAGATTCAAGTGCAGAGCCATATTTGTATACTGGTAAAAATGGAATGGTGTATCTGTCATGGGTTCAAAAAAAAGGAAAGGAAAGTTCACTTCAGTTTTCTACGCTTGCAAATGATCAATGGAGTCAACCAATTGTAATCAGTTCGGGAAGGAATTGGTTTGTTAACTGGGCTGATTATCCTGTGGTTTCATCAGACAGCAATGGTCATATGCTTGCTCATTTCCTGGAAAAAAGTGATACAGCAAAATTTACATATGACATTAAATTGGTTGCATCGGCTGATGCAGGTAAAACATGGAGCAGTTCAAAAATATTGCATGATGATGGCAAGAAAGCTGAACATGGTTTTGTTTCCATCACTCCCTATAACGATCAATTTTTTGTTTCGTGGTTGGATGGAAGAAAAACGGCAATGGAAGGTGATGCCGGTCATCATGAAGGACATCATGGTGAAATGACGTTGAGAGGTGCCTTGCTTGATAAAACAGGAACCAAAACAAAAGAATGGGAGTTGGATCCCAGGATATGCGATTGTTGTCAAACAAGTATTGCTATTACTGCAAACGGACCTGTAGTTGTTTACAGGGATCGTTCAGCAGAAGAGATCAGGGATATGTCCATTGTTCGTTTTGTAAATGGAGAATGGACAGAGCCCAAAACAATATTCCCTGATCAATGGAAAATTGCAGGGTGCCCTGTAAATGGACCAAGGGCTGATGCCATTGGAAATCATTTGGCCATTGCATGGTTTTCAATGAAAGAGAACAAAGCACAAGTAAAGGTTATCTTTTCTGAAGATGGTGGAGCTACATTTAAAGAATCCATCCAAATAGATGAAGGCAAACCAATTGGCCGGGTTGATGTGGTGATGCTGGATGAAAAATCGGCCATGATCAGTTGGATGGAAGGTTCAACCATCAAAGCAATCAAAATAAATGCAGATGGAACAAAAGGTAAACCCATCATCATTGCAGAATCATCCGATTCAAGGGCAAGCGGATTCCCTCAAATGACAAAAGCTGGTAATAAATTAATCTTTGCATGGACTGATAACAAAGAAAAAACAATAAAATTGGCAAGTTTAGCATTGTAAGATTTCTATATTTTCCCCGGTCTTCTGCTGATAATTATGCAGATTCTGCAGTTTATTACTGCCTACTTGTCAAAACTGTCATCCAGCTTACATTTCATCGATTGTGAACAACTGTGGATAATGACATAACATCAGTTTAACAGGAATGGGCTTAAATTTGCCCTTCATTTCTATATAAATTAAAACGAAGAAATATATGGCACAGCAATTCACAGATTCAAATTTTCAGACAGAAGTCATTACTTCAGATAAACTCAGCGTAGTAGATTTTTGGGCAGAATGGTGCGGTCCTTGTCGTGCAATAGGTCCGGTTATTGAAGAGCTGAGTAAAGAATATGATGGTAAGATCAAAGTAGGCAAAGTAAATGTGGACGAAAATCCACAAGTGAGTATGAACTATGGTATCACTTCTATCCCTGCTATCCTGTTTATTAAGAATGGACAGGTAGTTGATAAATTAGTAGGTGCTCAGCCAAAAGGCAACTTTGTAAAAAAGATCGAGCAACATATGTAAGATTCATTTGAATGATTTTACAAACCCGTTTCAGTATTGAAACGGGTTTTTTATGATCCATTCTTTTATACACATTCATTCAACATTGCATTAAACTATTGATATTATTAAACATCTATTATTAATTTCAAAGTATTATAACTAAAAACCAATCATGAATATTACAACCCTTGCATCAACTATGGTTACTGGTCATTATGGCTTTGCTGAGATCCACCGCTTAACTGGTTCCGATCATCAGCTCCTCCGCTCAGTACAATCCTGGAAACCAAATGATGTCATCTGTAGTTTTGGATCGAGTGTTATTCATGATCATCCATCCAAATACACGGTGCAGATCGCAGAAGACAAACACATCATTCTCCATCCTGAATTTTTGCAATACATCAACCACAGTTGCAATCCCAATGTTTTCTTTAATACAACAACCATGGAATTGATTGCATTAAAAACAATTGAACCGGGTGAAGAGTTTACATTTTTTTATCCATCAACAGAATGGTTCATGGCAGAACCTTTTCATTGTTTATGTGGCGAAGCCAATTGCATCGGCATTATTAAAGGTGCCAAAGAAATCAACAGCTATACATTATCTCAATACCGTCTCACTGATTTTATTCAGTCAAAAATTGATCAATTAAAAGATTAATCTTTTACATTTACAATATGCTTTCTAACCCATTAGTTTCCCTCCCTTCTACTGATCAACCTTTGTTTATTTGGGTATTGGCCCCGCATCTGCAAACCAACGATGTCAATCTTGATTATTATTATGATTTTACACAAAGCATTGATGAATACACAAAGGTGTTCGAAGAACTTCAACTCAACTGGAAATGGCAACCGGTAACACAAAATAATTTTAAAGAAATCATCAATGATATTGCCGCCACCACTTCTTTTCAAACACCGCTGGTTTTGAATTTATGTGATGGTGATGAAGTGAATGGCACACCCGGTGTTTCGGTTATTCATTATCTCAAAGAAAAGAAACTTTTGTTCACCGGCGCTGATGCTGCGTTTTACGATAACACCACGTCCAAGATCATAATGAAGGAGTTGTTTGACAAAGCTGGTATTCCGCATGCAACATGGGTTCCCATTCATCATGCTAAACAAAAACTTAGCAATATCTGCAACCGTGTTGGCACGCCATTGATTGTAAAACCTGCTGTAAGTGGCGGAAGTATGGGTCTTGGTGTAAAGAATGTGGTGCATAATGATGAGGAGTTGGAAGTTTTGGTAAAAGAATTATTTGATGGTTACCATGGCTGGGATTTTTCCTTTGGCGGATTAGTGGCAGAACAATTTATCAATGGACCTGAATACACGGTATTCATTTCCGGTTCACATCAATCGCCACGCAGCAGAAAAGTATATGTTCCCGTTGAAAGGATTTTTCATAAAGATTTACCGGATACGGAAAAATTTTTATCCTTTGATCGTTTATGGGAAACTTTTGAACAGGAAAAATCATTGGGCGAAGAAGAAGATTTTTATCAATATCATCTGCCTCCCATTAGCCTGCAAAAGAAGATTATGGATCTGAGCTGGAAGGCTTATGTTGCTGTAGGTGGAACCGGTTACGGACGGGTAGATATTCGCATGGATAAAACAACCGGCCGCATGTATGTGCTGGAAGTAAATGCACAATGTGGTTTGAGTGAAGATGAAAATTATACTTCTATCGGTGCCATTGTTCGTTTAAGCAATCAATCCTATTCCAGTTTAATCCTTCATATTCTGCAGGATGCTATGCAACGTCATAAACAAAAACAAAAAAAAGCAGTGCTGGTAAGATAACTGCAAGTTGATGTATGATATGAGTCATAAAAAAA
>JAYUTS010000155.1:0-3239 GCA_043754995.1 Chitinophagaceae bacterium | reverse complement strand
AGGAAGTGGTCATTAATTTGAGGGAGGCCAGGCAAATGAAATTGAATCAACTTTTGGAATTAAGCATTTCAATTGTTGAATAAAAGTTGAACAAGTATACAAATGCTGATGTGTTAATTACAAATGTTTGGGCATGGTATGAAGCACCGTCCTTCTCTTTTGGAGAAGGTCAGACGATAAATGTCTGACTCCGACCGTAGCGTCGGAGATAAGAGGATGAGGCCCGAATTGAAGGCCGAACAAAGAAAGTGGAATCAACTTTTGTAATTAAGCATTTTAATTGCAGAATAAATGTTGAGCAAATTTCTACAGTTGAAGTGGAAGAATAAATTGATCATTAAAAAAATGCAGCACCGCTTCCTCTCTTTTGGAGAGGAAGATGGAAGGTGAGGCCAAAACAAATTATATGAACTTAGGGAATTTCACAATCAAAGCAGCAGAGGCTGTGCAGCAGGCACAGCAGTTGGCATTTAATGCACAGAACACAAATATTGAAACAGAACATCTGTTGAAAGCATTATTGGATCAGGAAGAAAGTCCGGTTGAATACCTGCTCAAGAAAAATAATGTTACACTTAACCTGGTGGAAACAAAATTGAATGAAGCCATCAGCAAATTACCAACAACAAGTGGTGAAGCGGCGCAGTCAGTAAGCAGGGAAGCAAATAATGTGATCCTGCGTGCAGGCGCTTTGCTGAAAGGGTTTGAAGATGAGTTTGTAACACCTGAGCATTTGTTATTGGCCATCGTACAGGGAAATGATAACACCGCAAAAATGTTGAAAGGGGCAGGGTTAACTGAAAAAGGGTTGATCACTGCAATCAAAGATCTGCGGAAAGGTGATCCTGTAAAAAGTCAAACACAGGAAACACAATTCAATGCGTTGAACAAGTATGCAAAGAATTTAATTGAAATGGCAAGACAGGGTAAATTAGATCCTGTGATTGGTCGTGATGAAGAGATCCGCAGAACATTACATATACTTAGCCGCCGTTCAAAAAACAATCCCATATTAGTTGGTGAACCGGGTGTTGGTAAAACAGCCATTGCAGAAGGGTTGGCCATGCGGATTGTAAATGGCGATGTGCCGGAAAATTTAAAATCGAAAATTATTTATGCATTGGATATGGGACAACTCATTGCAGGTGCAAAATATAAAGGAGAGTTTGAAGAACGTTTGAAAAGCGTAGTGAAGGAAGTAGCAACCAGCGATGGAGAAATTATTTTATTCATTGATGAAATTCACACACTGGTGGGTGCAGGTGGTGGCGATGGTGCCATGGATGCAGCCAATATTTTAAAACCTGCCTTGGCAAGGGGTGAACTTCGTGCCATTGGTGCAACAACATTAAACGAGTATCAAAAGTTTTTTGAAAAAGATAAAGCATTGGAACGTCGTTTTCAGAAAGTGATGATTGATGAACCCAATATGGAAGATGCGATTTCCATTTTACGTGGATTGAAAGATCGTTATGAAACTTATCATCATGTTCGTATTAAAGATGAAGCCATTATTGCAGCCGTTGAATTGAGTGTTCGTTATATCACCGATCGGTTTTTGCCGGATAAAGCGATTGACTTAATTGATGAAAGTGCAGCCAAACTTCGGTTAGAAATGAACAGCATGCCGGAGGAGTTGGATAAATTGGAACGCCAGATCCGGCAGTTGGAAATTGAACGTGAAGCCATCAAACGGGAAAATGATGAATATAAATTAAAAGAACTCAACACCGAGATTGCTAATCTTTCGGTTGACCGTGATACACTTAAAGCAAAATGGAAAACAGAAAAAGAATTAGTAGAGAAAGTACAGAATGCCAAAGCCGAAATTGAAAACCTGAAGATGCAGGCCGAACGTGCAGAACGGGAAGGCAATTATGGTTTGGTTGCAGAGATACGGTATGGAAAAATAAAAGAACAGGAAGCACTGATCGCAACGTTGACAAGTGAAATTGAAACAAGCGGTGAAAAACGTTTGCTGAAAGAGGAAGTGGATGCTGAAGATATTGCAGTGAATATTGCGAAGATGACGGGTATTCCTGTTGCCAAAATGCTGCAAAGCGAAAAGGAAAAATTATTGCAGCTCGAGGGCGAATTGCATAACCGTGTAATAGGACAGGATGAGGCCATTACTGCTGTAGCTGATGCCATCCGCAGAAGCAGGGCAGGGTTAAGCGATCCCAAAAAACCAATTGGTTCATTTATATTTCTTGGTACAACAGGTGTAGGTAAAACAGAATTAGCCAAAGCATTAGCAGAATATTTGTTTGATGACGAAGGCATGATGACGAGGATTGATATGAGTGAGTACCAGGAAAAACATACCGTTTCAAGATTGGTGGGTGCACCTCCGGGCTATGTTGGTTATGATGAAGGGGGTCAGTTGACCGAGGCAGTTCGCCGTAAACCATACAGTGTGGTTTTGCTCGATGAAATTGAAAAAGCTCACCCCGATGTATGGAATATATTGTTACAGGTACTGGATGATGGCCGCCTCACCGATAATAAGGGCAGGGTGGTGAATTTCAAGAATACCATCATTATTATGACCAGTAATATCGGCAGTCACCTCATAAGTGAGGCTTTTGAAGGTGTTTCGTCCGACGAAGCCATCGAAAAAGCAACCGATTTGGCCAAAACGGAGGTTATGACCCTTTTGCGACAAACAATTCGGCCCGAATTCTTGAATCGTGTGGATGAAATCATTATGTTTGCGCCGCTACTGCGTAAGGAAATTAAATCCATCATCCGCATTCAGCTCAGCAATCTTCAGAAAATGGTTGCAGAAAGCGGAATCAGGCTGGATTTTACAGACTATACCCTTGAATTCCTTGCCGAACATGGCTTTGACCCCCAGTTTGGCGCCCGACCACTAAAACGACTGATCCAGAAAACGATCATCAATGGATTGAGCAGAAAGATTTTAGCTGGCGATATTGATAAAACCAAAACTGTAGTTGCAGACGTCTTTGACGGGGTTGTGGTATTCAGAAATGAAACTACAGGCCGGCCTTTAACAAAAGAAAACGTTGAGGAAACAACAAGTTAACGACTGGATTGTTATAGTATAAAAGGACAGGATTTATTATTCATTTATAAAGAAAAGAAGAAGATATGGCACATAGTAAAGCTCCGGAAATTGAGATCATACCTACCAAGAATATCTGGGTGGGCGATAAAGAAGCTCCGGTTAAATTAGTGATGTTTGGTGATTATGAAAGCGAGCCTTGCGCAAAAGC
>JAYUTS010000154.1:0-3256 GCA_043754995.1 Chitinophagaceae bacterium | reverse complement strand
AAATGAAACAAAACTGCAATAGCCGTAGCTTTTTGTTGAGCAGATATTGAAACTGCCTTTGTCAATGATGAACCTGTTTTGAATAATCTTTCTGAATCAGATCAGCTGTGATCTTTGCACTTTTAAAACATAGCGGAATACCTCCACCCGGATGCACGCTTCCACCACTGAAATACAATCCTTTTATTTTCCGTGTAAAATTCGGGTGACGAAAAAAAGCAGCCATTCTTCCATTGCTGCTGGTCCCGTACAAGGAACCTCTGTAAGAGCCGGTTTGTTGTTCAATGCGAATTGGATCAAGATATTCTTCTGTTTCAATGGCTGCAGCAATATCTGTTCCCAACATACGACTTAGCTTTTCAATCAGTTTCTCCCTTACCTGTAAACGAAGGGCCTCCCAGTTTTGGCCAATGTTGGATGCAGCGTTGATGAGTATGAACCAATTCTCTTTTCCGGCAGGTGCCTGCCCGCTTTCCATTTTGGATGTAATGTTTACATACACTGTAGGATCAACATATAATCCCTTTAATTTGAAGATGCTGTTAAACTCTGCTGCATAATTATTGCTGAAAAAAATATTATGCAGGTGCAGGTTTTTATATTCACGGTTCATTCCCCAATAAAAGATCATGGCACTGCAACTGCGTTCCTGTTTTAATAATTTTTTAGTTTGATGGGCATCTTTTAATAACTCATGATAAGTGAAATAGACATCCGCATTGCTCACAACTACATCTGCAAACATATTTTCATCCTTCACAACAACACCTTGTATTTTATTATCATGATGAATGATATGCTGTACAGGTGAATTAAAATGAAGATGGACTCCTTTCTTTTTTGCCAATGCAACCAATGCATTGGTAATGCTGATCATTCCTCCCTGCGGGTAAAAAGTTCCTTCGTTTAATTCCAGGTGTGGGATCATGCTCATCATACCCGGAGTTTTATAAGGATTGCTTCCGTTATAAGTTGCAAAACGATCAAACAACTGTACTGCTTCCGGTGACTGAAACTTTGAGCGGTTGTAATGATGTAGTGTTCCTGTTAAGTAAGGCAAACGCACTGTTCGCAACGCTTTGATCACAGATTTCTGCAACCACGTAGATCGTTTATGCAAAGAATGGTTTAAAAAAATGCTGCCAATATTATTGTACAACAGTTTGCTCTTTTGCAGGTATTTTTTTGTTGCAGAAGGTTCTTCTCCCAGTTGTGCTTTTAACTCTTCAGCAAGTTTTTGTTCATCTGTCCAGGCATTGACCTGTTTACCATTTTCATAAAAATATCTACAGGAGAGTTCAACTTGTTTGTATTGAAAATAATCATCTAATTGTTCGCCGGCATATTCAAACAGTTCATGCAGGTTGTTCGGTTGTGTAAATAAAGAAGGGCCGGTATCAAACCGAAATCCATCCTTTTTAAAAAAAGATAATTTACCGCCGGGATAAGCATTGCGTTCAAATACATCTACTTCAAACCCCTGTACGGCAAGACGTATAGCACATGCAAGCCCTGCTACTCCGCTGCCAATAACAATTGCTTTACGATGCTGCATGGTTTTCTTTTTTTTGCTCCAGCCATTTTTCCAAAAGTGGAAAAGCAATTTTAAACCATTCTGTATAGATATGGGGATGATTTTTTAATTCAGTATGTATCTCAGTCATTGATTTATAACAAATTTTACTTACTTCTTCTGTATTCAAAACTATCTCACCTTCATATTCACCAACAAATACATGATCAAACTCATGTTCAGTTAATCCATTATCAAATACAGCCTTATAAGTAAAATGAAATGCTTTTGTAAGAACCGTTGTTATTCCCAGCTCCTCCTGTAATCTTCTCAAAGCAGCCTGCCCGGTTGTTTCACCCGGCATAGGATGACTGCAACAGGCATTGGTCCATAAAGAGGGGCTGTGATACTTGGTTGCTGCTCTTTTTTGTAACAACATGTTGCCTTTCTTATCAAACAGGAATACACTGAAAGCCCTGTGCAGCAAAGCCTTTTCATGGGCTTCCATTTTTTCCATGGAGCCAATGGCTTCATCCAGTTCATTCACAAGAATAATTTCATGCATCATTCAAAAATAATCAATCCCTGCGTTACATGATGTTTAGTTGATTACGGACACCTGCCCGGAGTAAGATCATCATTTTATGATAATCCGGAATCCGGATACGTTCCTGCATGATTGCAGCAGGCTGTACTTTTTTAATCTTATTAAATAAGGAGAGATAATATTTGTATGCCACATATACTCCAAACCTTGCTTTTGCGGGAAGCTTTACAATACCGGCGTAGGCGTCATTAAAATCTTTTTGAATATCGTTTTCAATTTCCTGTTTTTGGCGTGAAGTAAAATTCTTAAAATCAAGCCCAGGGAAATAAGTTCTGTCTAACTGATTGAAATCTGCATTTACGTCACGCAGGAAGTTTACTTTTTGAAAGGCAGCGCCCAATGATCTTGCAGCAGGTTTTAATTCTTCGTATTTGTTATTGTCTCCTTCAATAAAAACATATAGGCACATTAAGCCAACCACTTCAGCGCTCCCATAGATATACTCATTGTAATCTTTATTGTTGTATTGTTTTTGATCGAGGTCCATTTCCATACTGTTAAAAAATGCATGAATAAGTGCATGATCTATTTTGTATTGATTCACAGTTAGCTGAAAACTGTGCAGAATGGGGTTGAGGCTGATGCCACGTTCAATGGCATGAAAGGTTTCCTTTTTAAATTCGGCGATCAGGGTTTCTTTATCATGCTCATGAAATGTATCAACAATTTCATCGGCAAAACGAACCAATCCATAAATATTATAAACAGGTTGACGCAGATCCTGATGCAATAACCGGATGGCAGACGAAAAAGAAGAGCTGTACTGTTCAGTGGTATTGCGGCTACACGATTGGCTGACTTCATGAAACAAATGCATCATATACTGGCCTTGGTTTTCAGGTTTGTTGAATATTGCTTGTTCACAAGGTTGGCAACTACTTCCCCGCTGATAAGGCTGGGTGGAACACCGGGACCGGGCACTGTTAACTGACCGGTATAATACAAGTTGTCAATCTTCTGACTGCGGCATCCGGGTTTTAAAACAGCAGTTTGCATCAAAGTGTTCGCTAATCCGTAAGCATTTCCTTTAAATGCATTGTAATCATTTACGAAATCACTGGAGGCATAAGATTTTTTATAGATGATGTTACCAGAAATGGTTTCACCAATCCTTTGTTCAAACCGATGAACGATCA
>JAYUTS010000153.1:0-18856 GCA_043754995.1 Chitinophagaceae bacterium | reverse complement strand
GAATTAAAATCAAATCACCTGCTTTTGCATTCGTTGCTTCAGCAATGGCTTTTAATTTTTCTTCGCTGTAAAATTTATCTACGCTGCTTTTGAAAGTTATTGCAGCATTGCCTCCCTTCGCTGAAGCTTCGGCGGGCAGGCATTTTATAAACACCAATCCTTTCATACCTATCTGCGGTCGCTTGACCCACTCTGTTAATTCATCGGTTTGTTTGCGTGTATATTCACTGCAACCGGGAGCTGCAATTGCAACAACCGTTTCTGCTTCATCAAATACTTTAAATCCTAAGTTTGCTTTTCCTAAAATACTTTCTTCTGCTGTTATTGAAATTGAATCACTGATTAGTAATGAGGACACTGAAGCCCCTCCTTCGGAGGGGTTTGGGGAGGCCTTGCCTGGAAAAGTATGTTGTGGGAATTTCAGATTGCAGACTTTCATCTCAAAACGAATATCCGGCTTATCATTTCCGTATTGCCACATGGCTTCCTCCCATGTCATGCGTTCAACCGTTTCAGTGTAACCAATATTCTTTACGTCTTTGAAAACAGCTTTCACCATTCCTTCAAACATGTTGAGAATATCTTCCTGTTCTACAAATGTCATTTCACAATCAATCTGTGTAAACTCAGGCTGACGGTCGGCACGCAAATCTTCATCCCGAAAACATTTTACGATCTGGTAATAACGATCATACCCGCTCACCATCAGCAATTGCTTGAATGTTTGAGGGCTTTGCGGCAATGCATAAAACTGACCGGGATTCATCCTTGATGGAACCACAAAGTCTCTTGCACCTTCGGGAGTAGATTTAATTAAGAAAGGTGTTTCAATATCCATGAATCCGTTGTTGTGCAGATAATTTCTTGCAGCACGGTTTACGGCATAACGCAATTCAATATTTTTCTTCACTGCATTTCTGCGCAAATCAAGAAAACGATATTTCATTCTGATATCATCACCTCCATCTGTATCGTCCTGGATAGTGAATGGTGGAACAGCGGATTTATTCAATACATTAAATGATTGAACTAATATTTCAATATCACCAGTTGCAATATTTGCATTTTTATTGCTGCGCTCATTCACCGTTCCTGTTACCTGCAATACAAACTCACGGCCTAATGGATTTTCATCGAGGATCGTATTTAATTCTTCGCCAAATAATAATTGAGTGATGCCATAACGGTCACGCAGATCAACAAAGCTGATGCTTCCAAATTTCCGGATGGTTTGAACCCAACCGGCTAAGGTTACGTTAATGCCGGCATCATTACTTCTTAATTCACCACAGGTATGAGAACGATACATGTAAGTTTCTGATTTATTGTTTTGATTATTTAAAATTTACATTTCAGCAATAGGTAATAACGCCATCTGCTTTTTGCTCCCATGCAGCAAAATTGTGGGCGCAAAGATAACCGAAATGAGCAAAGCCAATGATAAAAGCTACTGTACCTCAGGTACATTTCTTTGTTTTGGTTTCCACCACAAATAATAAAAAGCCAGTAAAAGAACACCTATACTAAATGGGATCATTGCGCAGTGTTTTCCTGAAAGACCGAGGAAGATAATTTTTTCATCAAACCCAAAAAATTCACTTACCATCCAAAGGGAGTTGGCAGTAATCCAAAAGCTGATAGCGAGGTTATGCGTTACTTCTGCAACAATATGCCTGGTTCGCCAGGCTATAACAATAGATATAATCAATGTAGGAAAGATCATCATAATGCCTAATGGCTTCCATACCATACACCAACTGATATCTTTAAAAAGCCAGAATAAAATGTGCAGGTTTTCCATTTTTCTGTACCTGAAAGGTATCGAATAACTATTATCTGTTGGAGTCATTGTTTGCCATTAATTGTTATAAATGATTGCTGCCTGAAAGTAATCTCAACTTTACAAATATAGAATTCCTGAAAACTTAAGAAATAAAAAAAGTCACTTTCATTAAGTGACTTCTATCAATTTGAATGAATACAATTAGCTGAACATTTCTTTCACCCGTTCAAAAAATCCTTTGTCCCCTTTTTCAGGTTTGGGTTGAAAGTTCTGGCTCTCCTGCATTTTTTCCAACATTGTTTTTTCTTCTGCAGAAAGATGTTGTGGTGTCCACACATTTACATAAATTAATTGATCACCTTTTTCATAACTCTGCAAAGCAGGGAATCCTTTTCCTTTTAACCGAAATACTTTACCGCTTTGGGTACCGGGTGGAATCTTAATCTTCGCCCTGCCATCAATGGTTGGTACTTCAGCCTGTATGCCGAAAGCTGCATCAGGAAATGAAATGTGCAGATCATATGCTACGTTCAATCCATCCCGATGTAAGTGTGGGTGTGTTTCTTCTTCAATCAATACAATCAAATCACCGGGAGCACCTCCTCGTTCACCAGTATTACCTTTGCCGGCAACACTTAACTGCATGCCTTCCTGCACACCTGCAGGTATATCGATACTGATATTTTCTTCGCCATAAACCCTTCCTTCACCTTTACAAACTGTACACTTGTTGGCAATGGTTGTTCCTTCTCCATTACAGGTAGAACAGGTTGTAACGGTTTGCATTTGTCCAAGAAATGTGTTCTGCACTCTTCTTACCTGGCCGCTTCCACCACAAGTACCACAGGTTTGCATACTGCTTTTATCTTTTGCACCACTACCATCACAGGTATTACAAACTACATGTTTTTTTACTTTGATGGTTTTACTGGCTCCTTTGGCAATTTCTTCATAATTCATTTTTATACGAACCCGAAGATTAGTGCCTCTTACGCCCCTGGCTCTTCCTCCGCCCCCGCCTCTGCGTTGTCCTCCGCCAAAGAAACTTCCAAATACATCATCGCCAAAAACATCTCCAAACTGGCTGAAGATATCATCCATATTCATATTATGACCTGCACCACCAAAACCACCACGACCATTACTACTTACACCCGCATGTCCGTACCGATCATACTGCGATTTTTTATCGGTATCACTTAATACTTCATAAGCTTCAGCAGCTTCCTTAAATTTTTCTTCTGCTTCTTTGTTTCCGGGATTACGGTCGGGGTGAAATTGCATAGCAACTTTGCGGTATGCTTTTTTAATTTCATCCGCTGAAGCAGTTTTGCTTACACCGAGTATTTCGTAATAGTCTCTTTTAGTTGACATAAGTTTTTACTTTCCTACTACCACTTTTGCAAAGCGGATGATTTTATCATTCAATAAATAGCCCTTTTCAATTTCATCCACTACTTTTCCTTTCAAATCATTTGTGGGTGCAGGAATTTCTGTGATGGCTTCATGTTTATCAACATCAAAGTCTTTGCCTTTTGCTTCCATCGCTTTTAAACCACGGCTTTGCAGAATGTTTCTTAGTTTTTGAAATACTAATTTCACACCTTCCAGTTCTTTTGGGTCGAGTGTTTTTGTAAGCTCGGCTTCAGCACGTTCAGCGTCATCAACTACCTCAAGTAAGGAGATAATCACATCTTTGCCTGCTGTCTGTATCAGCTCAACTCGCTCCTTAGCAGTACGGCGGCGAAAATTATCAAACTCAGCCATCAGGTAGAGGTATTTGTTTTTTTCTTCCTCTAAGGCTTCTTTCAGTTTTTCTAATTCGCTTTCCTCTCCTATTTGCTCATTGAGGTGATTGATCCCGGCCACATTTTCATCGGTGTTAATATCGGCACTGAAAACAGTATTGTTCAATTCTGCCTCTGTGGTGTTTTGTTCTGTCATTTCGTTTGTTTGATCCTCCATAAAACGTAAAATTGTCGGCAAAGGTAAGCTGGACAAGAATACTGCCAATGGAAGAATTGGGACAAATTGTCTTGAAAGAAAGAAAGGGACCTGATAAGAACCAGATCGTAAATAGTCAACTATAATCTGGGAAGGTTATTTCACAACTTTAATATTCCATGACTTTGGGGGAGTTTCCATATAAGCCATACAAACAATACAATCAGTTTTGCCGGGCGATGTAATTAATACACAATCAAAAACATCTCCTGCCTGAAGATTGGCATTTCCAAAATCACAATGATTCTGAACAGTAAATACATGCTTCAATGATTGTCCCGTAGAACTTGTCCAATCAATTCCCCTATCATAATAATTACTATCCAGGATTTCAATGATGTTTTGTCCACACATTCCTCCAAGATATTTGGCTTTAAACGCTCCGGTTAATGGCTCCTCTTTTTCGCAACCAATTAATAAAATAGTAAGAACAGTTGCTATAAAAATGGATCTCTGCTTCATAAAATGCATTTCAATAATAGACTATACGAAATTCAATTTCGTTGCTTTAGAAAAGGGATTAACCGATACCTTTGCCCGCTATGGCAAAAGTAACGCTGAACAGGAAGATTTCACAACGTGTGGCCAACGGGCACCCCTGGGTATTTGGTAACGAAGTGAATAAGGTAAGTGAAAATGCAAGCCCCGGACAAGTTGTAGATGTTCATACACACGATGATAAATTCCTGGCAAGAGGTTATTATAATCCACAATCACAGATCCAGGTTCGTATCCTCACCCGAAATAAACAGGAAGAGATCAATGATGCTTTTTTTCTCAAAAAGATAAGCGAAGCCTGGAAGCAACGTCAGCAGATGGGTTACATAGAAAACTGCCGACTTATATTTGGTGAAGCAGATGGTTTGAGCCAGTTAATCATTGATAAATTCAACGATTACTTTGTTATCCAAACGTTGGCTCTTGGAATTGATGTTTGGAAAGATGCTATTGTGAAAGCCATCAACCAGATATTTAAGCCCAAGGGTATTTATGAACGTAATGATGTACCCATCAGGGAACTGGAAGGAATGCAACAGCAAAAAGGTTTTTTAAGTGCGCCTTTTGATACCAATATCATCATCAACGAAAATGGATTGCAATTTCATGTTGATATTGCCAATGGACAAAAAACGGGTTATTTTCTTGATCAGCAGGATAACCGCCGGGCCATTCAGCATATTGTAAAAGATGCAACTGTACTCAGTGCCTTCACCTATACCGGTTCATTTGAAATACATGCAGCCCATTATGGTGCAAAAACGGTTCATGGTTTAGATATTTCTGAGAGTGCTATTGCTATGTGTAATAAAAATGCAGAGCTGAATGGCGTTGCTGATAAATGCACATTTGAATGTATCAATGCTTTTGATGTGTTAAAGAACTGGGTTAAAGAAGGTAGGCAATATGATGTGGTGATGCTCGATCCTCCATCTTTCAGTAAATCAAGATCAACCATTCAAAAAGCCGTTGCCGGATATAAAGAAATTAATTTACGGGGAATGAAACTGGTTAAACCTGGTGGGTTCCTGGTTACATCTTCCTGTACCAACCTGGTACAACCAGCCTTATTTACTGAAATCATTCAAATGGCTGCCAACGATGCTAAAAGACAAATAAGGCAGGTAACTTTTCAAACACAAAGCTCAGATCATCCTGTTATCTGGGGCTGGGAAAATACACACTACTTAAAGTTTTTGATCATACAAGTGCTTTGAAAATAAGAGCTAAGCAATAAGATGGATGAAATAGACTTACAGGTACTTGCCGGAAAGAATAATGAAGAAAAGAGGAGAAAATTATTTTGCCACCTGGAACTTTCCGCTTTCGAGAACCTTGCCGTTACGATCTGTTAACTGGAAAATATAAACACCCCTGAAATACTCACCAAGATTAATAACAGTACGGGGAGAGAGATTATTGATCTCTAAAACTTTTTTACCAATAAAGTTGAACACTTTAAAAGAGTAGTTAGAAAGATTAATGTTGTCTTTAAATTCAAAATTGATGAATGAAGAAGCCGGATTGGGGTAAAAACGGACTTGCTTAACCACATTTTCAGCATTGGCAGTCGTAAGTCTGTTTGACTGGGCTGAAGCTATTGTGGTTATCGAAAGGATAAAGGCTATTATCGTAAAAAACCGTTTCAACGAAACAAATTTAATTTTATTACACCCAATTTACAAGCTTTTTTTCACATTTCTTTAAAACAAACAGCAAGCCACAATAAAAACGTATTGATAGTTTAACATCTTTTTGCTTTAATTCAGCTCTGTTAACCGTTGATTGATGGCCTCTAAATTTGGCAGGTCGTCTGCAATTTCCAACACTTCGGCATACTGCACAACACCCTCTTTATCAATAATAAAGGCACTTCTTTTTGATACACCTCTCATGTCAAGTTTCCATTCATCGTAAAGAGAACCATATGCAGCAGAAGTTTCCTTATTAAAATCACTTAACAAAGGGAAATTATATCCCTGCTCTTCTTTATACTTTGCCAGGGAATACACTGAATCTACAGAAATGCCTAACACTTCTGCATTGGCATTGCTATAACGGGCTATATCATCTCTGATAGCACACAGCTCTTTTGTACATGTGCCGGTAAAGGCAAAAGGGAAAAAGAGAAGCAATACATTTTTTCCTTTTAAGTCAGTTAGTGATACTTTCTTTTTGGTTGTATCGTATAATGAAAAATCCGGGGCTTTTTGTCCAACTTGAATTTGCATATTTGAAAACTATTATTGATTTAATTTTAAGAACAAAACAATCATAAAAAGGTTAAGGTGAAAACGATTTTATGTCGATCGTTTTTTGAATTATTTACACAGGAACAATGTTCTGGCTTTTTTTCTTTTTCAATTTTTCAGGAACCGCTGCAATGATCTCTTCCTTCAAAGCCTGTTTTAATCGCTTCTTCATAAAATCCCGGTGTACCACCATACTCACTTCCCTTGCAGGTGCCGGGCTTTTAAAACGACGGATCATCCGTTGCTGATCAGCAGTCATCTCAAGCGTTGAAAGTTCAGGTAAAATTGTTATGCCATCATTTAATTCTACCATCCGCCTGAGTGTTTCAATACTGCCTGCTTCGTACTCAAACTGACTATTTGTTTCACTTACTTTTTTCAATTCACACAGATTTACTATTTGTGATCTGAAGCAGTGCCCCTCCTCCAGTAACCAGAGCTTTTCTGGATCAATATCCTTTGCCAGTACATATTTTTTTTTAAAGGCAGCATTTTTAGGTGAAACATACACCAGCAGCTCTTCATAAAACAGAATTTCTTCTTTTATTCCGTTTTCCTGCAGGGGAGTTACCAATAACCCTGCATCAATGCGGCCTTCCCTTAATCGCCTGATGATATATTCCGTCATCATTTCATGCACAATTAATTTTACCGATGGATATTTCTGATTAAAGCTTTTAGCAAACAATGGTAACAGGTAAGGTGCTAAAGTTGGAATAATGCCGATCCGCAATTCACCGGTAAGTGTGCCTTTTTTGTTTTGAGCCAGCTCATGGATGGCATTTCGCTCCTGCAAAATTTTTCTTGCCTGTTCAATTATTTCTATCCCTGCTTCTGTGGGAATAACCGGCTGTTTACTTCTGTCGAACAATTTAATGCCGAGCTCTGCTTCCAGTTTTTGTATCTGCATACTGAGTGTAGGCTGCGTTACAAAACATCGGCCGGCAGCAGTTGCAAAATGCCTGTGCGTATCGACTGATACCAGGTATTCAAGTTGAGTTAAAGTCATAGTCAAAACCTATAAGTATATAAAATTAATTGATTTGCTTTATTTAAAGAACTATTTCATCTTTACTATTATAATACTTCTCTTCACTAAAAATTTGTCTATATGAGCGATCAAAAAAAACTTACAACCGCCTCCGGTATCCCTTATTTTGAGAATGAAAACACAATGAGTGCCGGCGCAAGAGGCCCTTTATTACTACAGGACTTCATCCTTCATGAAAAGATGGCACATTTCAACAGGGAAAGAATTCCCGAGAGAGTTGTGCATGCAAAGGGATCTGGTGCATTTGGAACATTTACAGTAACGCATGACATCAGCCAATACACAAGGGCCAAAATTTTTAACCAGATTGGGAAAAAGACAAAAATATTTCTCCGGATGTCAACAGTTGGTGGCGAAAAAGGAAGTGCTGATACTGAAAGAGACCCGAGGGGGTTTGCACTGAAATTTTACACTGAAGATGGAAACTGGGATTTAGTAGGCAACAACACTCCTATCTTCTTTGTAAAAGACCCCAAAAAATTTGGTGATTTTATTCATACACAAAAGCGAGACCCATTTACAAATTGCAAGAGCCCAACCATGATGTGGGATTTCTGGAGCCTAAACCCTGAAAGCCTTCACCAGGTAATGTTCCTCATGAGCGACAGAGGTACTCCTTACAGTTACAGACATATGCATGGTTTTGGGAGTCATACGTTTAGTTTTTACAATGCTAAAAATGAAAGGGTATGGGTGAAATTTCATTTTAAAACACAACAGGGGATTAAGAACTTTGTGAATGATGAGGCTGTAAAAATGAAAGGGGAAGATGCTGATTGGGCGCAGAGAGATTTGGTATATGCAATTGAGAACGGCGATTTTCCCAAATGGTCACTGAAGATCCAGGTAATGACAACAGAACAGGCGGCGAATTTCAAATGGAATCCATTTGATCTTACAAAGGTTTGGCCCCATGGCGATTTTCCGCTGATTGATGTTGGTGAACTGGAGCTCAACGAAAATTCGAAGAATTATTTTTCTGATGTAGAACAAAGTGCTTTCGCTCCTGCACATGTGGTTGATGGCATCAGTTATAGCCCTGATAAAATGTTGCAGGGACGCATTCTTTCCTACCCTGACGCACACCGTCATCGTTTGGGTGTAAACTATGAGCAAATACCTGTAAATAAATGTCCTTACATGGTCAATAATTATGAAAGGGATGGTTTGATGAGGGTTGATGGAAATGGCGGCAGTGAACCCAACTATTTCCCCAACAGTTTTGATAACATTAAACCCGATGAAGCATACAAAAATCCTTCGATACAATTAGATTCGTTAACAGCCGATTGGTACGACAGGAATGCTGAAGGAGAAAATGATCATTACACACAACCAGGTATGTTTTGGCGCAATGTGCTGAGTGAAGCGGATAAGAAAAACTTAGTGAATAATATTACCGGAGCAATGAAAGGTATCAGCGGACCAAAGAAAGATGAGATCATCAACCGCCAGTTATGTCATTTCTTCCGTGCTGATATTGGCCTTGGAATGCAGGTGGCAACAGCACTTGGCGTAAATGTTGAAAATGCAATGCCAAAAGAACATAGTGCAGAAACAGTTTTGTCTTAAGAGCTACTATTAAAAGAAAGCCCCGACGATAAATGTCGGGGCTTTCTTCATTTTTATCTTCTGTTTATTTCTTTCTCAATTCAAGTGTTGTGAGTTTACCATTGATTGTTTGAGTTGCTTTTACCCATGTCCAGTTGCTGTCTTTAATTTTCCAAACACCATCCAATCGTTGAAGCGTTGGATTTGAATTAGTGGGATAATCTGCAGTAATAGTAAAGTCGGTTGAGTTTTCGCCCCACGAACCTGTTGATTCTGTAGCTGAATTTTTTATGGCATCAACAGTTCGGTTTGTTTTAAATTGAAATTCATAGACATCAAATTCAGCTTTATAATCAACACCGTCGTTATAAACGCTTACCAACCATTGCCCATCTGTAATAGCTTTTTCAATAAGGCTTGCCGCAATCTGTTCCTGTGTTTTTTTGATTGCTTTTTTACAACCGGTAATCAGTAGTATTGTTAAGCTTATCAGTAATATTTGCTTCATAGATTTGAATTATAGGGACTGTGAAATTACAATTTGTTTTTGTGTTGTTTCTATTTTCTTCTGTTTTCTTAGTTACGTAATGTCTATCAGATTAAGATTTAAAGCTTTGCGCTGCCTTATCATAACGCTTACATTTCGAATTATCTTATTTTTATCCCATGCAAATTGCCGAAATCACCCGTTTCCTGGAGTCCATTGCCCCAAACTCACTGCAGGAAGGTTATGACAATACAGGTCTCCTCACCGGATCACAGGATTGGGAATGTACTGGTATTATTGTAAGTCTCGATGCTACCGAAGAAGTTATCCTTGAGGCAAAAGCGAAAGGATGCAACCTCGTTGTATCCCATCATCCGATTATTTTCAGCGGGCTTAAAAAAATAACCGGCCAAACCTATGTGGAAAAAGCAGTAATAGCTTCCATTAAAAATGATATAGCCATTTATGCTATCCATACAAATCTTGACAATATAAAAGACGGTGTTAACGGAAAAATGGCTGAACGGCTGGGATTGATCAACTTCCATATCCTGCAACCTAAAAAAGATTTATTGAGGAAGCTCTATACATTCGTACCGGTTGCTCAGGCAGAAACCGTTCGTTCTGCTATTTTCCTGGCTGGGGGCGGACATATAGGAAACTACAGTGATTGCAGCTTCAATGCACCGGGCACAGGCACTTTTAAAGCAACTGAAGGAACCAATCCGTTTGTTGGAGAAATTGATAAACGACATGAAGAGGCTGAAGTGAAAGTTGAAGTCATTTTCCCAGCTTGGCTTGAAATTTCAATTATCAGAGCGCTCAAACAAAATCACCCTTATGAGGAGGTGGCTTTTGATATTGTGTCCCTGGAAAACCAGCATCAGGAAATCGGGTCAGGAATGATCGGCGATTTGCCTGAAGCAGTTTCTGAGCCGGAATTTCTGAAACGATTGCAAGAACAGTTTGGGTTAAAGGTCATTCGTCATACCGCATTCCTTCAAAAAAGGATTCAGAAAGTGGCCATTTGCGGAGGCGCCGGTAGCTTTTTAATAAAAAATGCCCTTGCTGCGGGAGCTGATGCTTTTGTTACTGGGGATGTAAAATATCATGAGTTTTTTGATGCCGAAAACAAAATGCTGCTGGCCGATATAGGTCATTGGGAAAGTGAGCAGTTTACAATTGACTTATTAGCTGATTTGTTGAGCCAAAAATTCCCTACCTTTGCCGTCCTCAAAACTGGTGTGAAAACGAATCCGGTTGAGTATTTCAAATAAGGGGAAATAAGGGGAAGCAAACAGTGATGAATAGAAATACCGAACCTTCAAGTGAGTGACACAACCAAAGATGAGCAAAGCTGAAAAGCCGGTAACAAATAAAAAAACTTCAAACTAAAATATGGCTACTACAAAAGAGTATTCTGTAGAAGAAAAACTGAAGACACTTATCCGTGTGCAGAAAATTGAAAGCAAACTGGATCAGATCCAGATTCTGAAAGGTGAATTACCAATGGAAGTAAAAGATCTGGAAGATGAGATTGAAGGTTTGAATGCACGCAAGAATCGTATTGAAGAAGAGATCAATGGCATCCAGGAATTTATTGAAAGCCGTAAGGAAGCAATTAAAGAAGCTCAGTTACTTGAAAAAAAGTATGAGAAGCAAAGTGAGAATGTAAAAAATAACCGTGAATTTGAAGCAATCAATAAAGAGCTTGAGATGCAGGGGCTTGAAATTAAACTCGCTGAAAAGCACATTAAAGATGCTAATGAAGAGTTGATTGAAAAAAGTGAAGTGTTGGAAAAAGCAAAGAAAGCCATTGGCGTAAAAGAAAAGAATTTAGAGCATAAGAAAGGCGAATTGGATAAGATCATTGCTGATACTGAAAAAGAAGAAAACCATTTAAAGGGCCAGGTTAGTTCTGCAAGAGAAGGTGTAGAAGAACGTTTGCTTATAAGCTTCGACCGTATCCGTAATAGCTACCGCAATGGACTGAGTGTAGTGCCTATTGAAAGAGAAAGTTGTGGTGGTTGTTTCAATACTATTCCTCCGCAACGTCAGAGTGAGATCAAACAACATAAGAAAATTATTGTTTGTGAAAACTGCGGTCGTATTCTTGTTGATACAGATTTAAACGATTCAATAGATTTCTAAAAAAATTTATTAATATCTTAAAGGGCACTATCGAGTGCCCTTTTTTTATGCATTCATTTTTTTGATACTCCCCCATTTAAGTTAGTTTTGAAACTCTATATGCTGCAAAAACTTTCCATACAGAATTTTGCCATTATTGATGAGTTGAACGTTGAGTTTCAACTTGGGCTGAATACTATTACTGGGGAAACAGGTGCCGGTAAATCTATTTTGCTTGGTGCTTTGGGATTGGTGCTTGGCAACAGAGCTGAGAACAATGTGTTAATGAATAAAGAAAAGAAATGCATTGTTGAGGTGACCTTTTCTGCAACCAATTATTTAAAAGTAAAGGAATGGTTACTGCAACAGGAAATGGATATTGAAGATGAACTAATACTTCGGAGAGAAATTACAGGAAACGGAAAATCAAGAGCATTTATAAACGACAGCCCTGTTAACTTAACACAACTAAAAGAATTGACTTCTTTGCTGGTAGATCTTCATCAACAGTTTGATACACTAGAGTTAGGTGATGAAGGTTTTCAACGTGAAGTGTTAGATGCCCTTGCCGGATGTGCTAAAGATGTACAATCGTACCACAACAAGTATCTTCAGTTCATAAAGATTAAAAAAGAATTGCAGCTTCTCAAGGATCAGCAACTGCAGGCAAAAAAAGAACAGGATTATAAACAGTTTTTGCTGGATGAATTGGATGAGGCCTCTTTCAAAGAAAATGAATTAGAAGAGCTTGAACAGGAATTGAAATTGTTAAATAACGCTGGAGCCATTTCAACGGTATTAAGCGATGCCGCAGCTTTCCTGAAAGAAGGTGACACTCCAATGGTTCAGCAATTGAAATCAATGCTGCAACGATTGCAACATTATAAAGACATCAGTAAAGAACTTACCTCCATCACTGATCGTTTACAATCGGCACAAATTGAATTAAATGATATTGCTGCAGAATTGCGTCATTTGCAAAACAGCATCAGTATTGATGAATCGAGAATGCAGCAGATCAATACACGTTTAGAAACAGGTTACAAACTGCAGAAGAAACATGCAGTACATTCTACCAATGATCTTTTACAGATACAGCAACAACTCGAAGAACAGCTGCAAACTGTTTTAAACCTCGACCAAACAATTGGTGCAAAAGAAAAAGAAACCTTACAACTACAGCAGCAATTAGAAAAAGAGGCAACTGTTATTCATGAGAAAAGAAAAAAACAGGTTGATCCTTTTGTACAAAAAGTAAACAGTTTATTACAGCGTGTTGGAATGCCCAATGCAAGATTACAAGTTGAAATCAACGAAACCGCTTTATCAGCTTATGGAAAAGATGAGATCAACTTTTTGTTTGATGCCAATAAAAGCAATCGTTTTGAACCCATCAGTAAAGTGGCCAGCGGTGGTGAATTAAGCCGGTTAATGCTCTGTATTAAATCGCTTGTGGCAGAAAGAATTGAACTGCCAACGATGTTGTTTGATGAAATTGATACCGGCATCAGTGGTGAAGCTGCAAGACAAGTAGGTATTTTATTAAAAGAACTTTCCATGAAACACCAGGTGATCACCATCACCCATCTTCCTCAAATAGCAGCCAAAGCATCGGCGCATTACTTTGTATATAAGCAGGAAGAAAAATCGGTTATCAAAACAAAAATCCGTTTACTCAACAAAGAAGAGCAAATTGAAACTATTGCAAAAATGCTGAGCGGAGAAAAACTCACTGCATCTTCTTTGGTAACTGCAAAAGAAATGGTGGCCGGATAGATTACTTAAGAATGCTGCAAAGCTTTATCCAATGCATACTCCACTCCTCTTAATTCAGCCAATCCTTTCAATCGCCCAATGGCAGAATATCCAGGATAAGTTTTCTTCTTCAAATCATCCAACATCTGGTGTCCATGATCGGGGCGCATGGGAATAGAAATATTTCTTCTTCGTTGAAGCAATACAATTTCTTTGATCACCTCATACATTTCTGTATCGCCTCCTAAATGATTGGCTTCATAAAAATTTCCTTCAGCATCACGCTTGGTATTACGAAAATGAAGAAAGTGAATATGATCGCCAAAACGTTTTATCATTGAAGGAATATTATTATCAGCTCTTGCACCAAATGAACCTGTGCAAAAACAAAATCCATTTGCAGGCGATGGTACTGCATTGATTAAATCAGCAGCATCTTGCTCTGTACTCATGATACGTGGCAGTCCCAGCACAGAGTAAGGAGGATCATCCGGATGTATCGCCATCTTCAAACCGCATTCTTCAGATACCGGAACTACCTGTTGTAAAAAATAAAACAAATGCTCTTTGAGTTTTGCCACATCAATCCCTTCGTATTTTTTCAACTGAGTTAATACCTGATCAGGAGTAAATGCATCATCACTACCCGGCAAACCCATCATCATATTATTGAAGAGCTTTACACGTTGTTCTGAGGTCATTGTAGTAAGACGTTCATGGGCCTTTATCGTTTCTTCTGCTGAATAATCTTCAGCAGCGCCGGGACGATGTAATAAGTACAAATCAAAAACCACATAATCTACACGGTTAAAATAAAGAGCTGTACTGCCATCAACCATTGGATAAGCAATATCCGTACGTAACCAATCCAGTACCGGCATAAAATTATACGTCACAACTTGTAAACCACAGGCTGCTATATTACGCAGGCTGATTTTATAATTTTCAATATGGTACATGTAATTACCCGACTGTCGTTTGATATCATCACTCACCGGCAGGCTTTCAATTACCGTCCATGTCATTCCTGCATCTTCAATCATTTGTTTGCGGATGAGAATTTCATCACTAGTCCATATATCACCAACCGGAACCTGATGTAAGGCAGTAACAACACCTGCACAACCTGCCTGGCGTATATCTGCTAAACTAACCGGATCATTTGGTCCGTACCAACGCATAGTTTGATGCATCAACATAATTCATTCGTTTGTGCAAATTTACTTCGCAACAATGAAAGGCATTGAATAAAAATTTTAAATCAACATCTTGAAAAAATGAAACTCGTTTTCATTGTTGTCTGGCTAATCAGGGCTAAAGCCCGTTGGATGCGGGTTCCAAAAATAACCCCGGCCTTAAGACCGGCGTTATGAAAAGTACGCCATTAAAGGACTTTAGCCCTGACTGGTAATTTTTAGCCGGATAATAATGATTCTTTTTATCAGATAAACCGGTTAATGATATTCTCCAGGTATTCCTGCTTACCACTAAGCACAGCAGGCTCACCTTGCCCCATTGCATAAGCTCTCAAGTCTTCCAACGATAATTTTCCTTCTTCAAACTCTTTGCCTTTACCACTATCAAAAGAAGCATAGCGATCTGTTCTGATTTTTTTATAATCTGATTTCTGCAATACTGCATCTGCAATAATCAATGCACGTGCAAACGTATCCATGCCGCCAATATGTGCATGGAAGAGATCTTCAGCATCAGTGCTGTTTCTGCGGATCTTTGCATCGAAGTTGATACCGCCACCTGCAAGACCTCCTGCTTCAACAACTACCAGCATTGCTTCTGCTAATTCATTTATATTATTGGGGAACTGATCAGTATCCCAACCATTTTGATAATCGCCACGGTTTGCATCCATTGAGCCCAGCATACCTGCATCGGCTGCTACCTGTAACTCATGCTGGAATGTATGACCGGCTAATGTGGCATGATTGACTTCAATATTGATCTTGAAATCATTCAACAAATCATACTGACGTAAAAAACCAATCACTGTTTCGCAATCATAATCGTATTGATGTTTACTTGGCTCACAAGGTTTTGGTTCAATAAAGAAGGTTCCTTTAAAACCATTCTTGCGTGCATAATCTTTTGCAGTGTGCAAGAAACGGGCAAGATGCTCTTTCTCCCTTTGCATATTGGTGTTGAGTAAACTCATGTAACCTTCACGACCACCCCAGAATACATAATTCTCTCCACCTAACGCAATGGTTGAATCCAATGCTGCTTTCACCTGCGCTGCGCCGTGAGTAAGCACATGAAAATCCGGATTCGTAGCCGCACCATTCATATATCTGCGGTTAGAAAATAAATTAGCCGTAGCCCAAAGAAGTTTTACGCCACTTGCTTTTTGTTTTTCAGCAAAGTATGCAGTGATGGCTTGCAAACGGCGGTCGTTCTCGTTAATATCATTGGTATAATCAACTGCATCTACATCATGGAAGCAATAAAACGGCAGGTTTAATTTGCTGATGAATTCAAACGCAGCATCAGCTTTATCTTTTGCACGTTCTACTGCATCTGTTTTTTTATCCCATGGAAAAAGATGGGTCGGTTCGCCAAACGGATCGGCACCGCTGCCTACAAAGCTGTGCCAGTAAGCACATGCAAAGCGTAACCACTCCTTCATATTTTTTCCGGCTACGATTTTGTTTTCTTCGTACCAGCGAAAAGCTAATGGGTTATCTGAATCTGTTCCTTCAAATTTGATTTGTGGAATACCCTTGAAAAATTCGGTTTGTCCTGTTACTACTGTCATTATTTTATTTTTTTTATGCTGTTGTCAGCTCGTTATTGAAATTATTTGCTGTTTGTTACCGGAGTTGCTTTTGCAACAACTCATTCCATTTTCTATATAGCGCATCGTGTTGTTCGGTTGTACCATCCGGCTCAATTACTGTTAGCGGTTTATTGTTTGCAAACGCTTCCTTCGCATTCGCATAAATACCAGCGCCAATACCTGCACCAATGGCGGCACCTACACTGCCATCACAATTATGCAGTTCCACCGGTATGTTCAATGTGTTAACAAACGCCTTCGTGAATACATCACTTAAAAACATATTGGCTTTGCCTGCACGGATTATAGATGGATTCATTTTATTCTCCCGCATAATATCCAACCCATAGCGGAATGCAAAAGCAATGCCTTCCTGTGAAGCACGGTAAAGATGAGCATTCGTATGAATGTTGAGATCAAGTTGCTGCAAATGTGCACCGGCTATTTTATTTTCCAGCATGCGTTCTGCACCATTACCAAAAGGAAGAATAAATAACCCGTCACTGCCAATTGAAACAGAAGCAGCAGCTTCGTTCATTTGTTGATACGATTGATTGCCGGTTATGTTTTTCCCCCAACGGTTTAAAATTCCGGTTCCGTTAATGCAAAGTAACACACCAATACGCTTTTGTGTTGCCGTATGATTTACATGTGCAAAACTATTAATGCGTGATTGCGGATCGAAAGTCAATTCATCACTTACACCATAAATTACACCACTGGTACCCGCTGTTGCAGCTACTTCTCCTGCTTCGAGCACATTTAAGGATAAGGCATTGTTTGGTTGATCACCTGCTTTGTATGTAACAGGAATGCCGGGTTTTAATGCAAGTGAGGAAGCAATATTTTCATTGAGCAAGCCATGTTCTGCAAACACATCTTTAAGAGCAGGAATAAATGATCGCTGAAAACCAAAATAATCAAACACATCGTTTGACAATTCATTGTTTACAAAATCCCAAAACACTCCTTCTGATAATGCAGAAATACTTGTTGTTGCTGAGCCTGTTAACTGTAAAGCAATATAATCACCCGGCAACATTACCTGATTGATGCGTTCGTAAATATCCGGTTCATTTTGTTTTACCCATGCCAGTTTGCTTGCAGTAAAATTCCCCGGCGAGTTTAATAAATGTTGCAGTGATTTGGATGGACCTATGGCGTCGAACGCTTTGTTGCCTATTTCAACTGCACGGCTGTCGCACCAAATAATGCTATCACGTAAAACATTGTTGTCTTTATCAACAATCACTAACCCATGCATCTGGTAAGAGATGCCGATTGCAGCAATATCTTTTGGGTTATACTTTTTTGTTGCATTCGCTTTCAGAATTGCCTGTTGGGTATGCTCCCACCACATGGCCGGACATTGTTCGGCCCAGCCGGGTTGCTTTGAAATAATTTCCGATTCTGTTTCGGGATAACTCACTGACACAATCCGCTCCTGCGATTGCGCATCAACCACCGAAACTTTTATAGACGAAGTACCAATATCAATTCCTAATAACAACATAGTTAAAATTACGTTTTACAAGTTTAAAAAGAGGGAGGATATAAACATCCCCTCCCTGGCCCAAAACGCCCTTGATGATGGAATTCCAGATAACACAAGAATATTTAGGGCAAGCGACCCATCTCGTTTATTTAGCACCGCTATTCAAGAATGCCTGGATAGCGATACAGCTGTATGCAGAGTATACCATTCGTGGGGCCAAGGCAGGCAAGCATATCATCTGCGAAAAGCCAATTGCCATCACTGTTGCTGTAACAGCTCAAATATTTCCTATCCAGTAAAAATTTATAGGAGTGAAAGAAACCTTG
Source organism: Chitinophagaceae bacterium (assembly GCA_043754995.1). Taxonomy (GTDB): domain Bacteria; phylum Bacteroidota; class Bacteroidia; order Chitinophagales; family Chitinophagaceae; genus Lacibacter. Next base: position 733 of record JAYUTS010000153.1, on the reverse strand, counting down.
GCATGGCAAATGAAAATGCCAAACGGATTGATTGCAGAATGTCGTACCAGTTATTCAGAAAGCAGTAACTTCCTTAAAGTGGAAGCAGAAAAAGGATGGTTTGAATTGCAACCTGCTTTTAATTATTCAGGATTGAAAGGCAACACATCAAACGGGCAGATGGATTTTCTAAGCTTTCGCAACAGGCCAAACAGATGGATGCATTTGCATTGTCAATCAAAAACAAACAACAAAGTATTGTGCCGGGTGAAATGGGCAGAAGAGATGCGAAAATCATTGAAGCCATTTATGAAGCGATGAAAACTGGGAAGAGAGTGACAGTATGAGTGATGAATAATGAATGATGAGAACTCTGACAATCAGTCATCCCCTCCCCGGAGGGGCAAATAAGAGAATAACCGAACATAGTATATTGGGGTGGGTTATGCCGAAAAGAAATCCCAGACGTAAAAGTTTGCGATGCAACAAAAGTCTAATAGTTATACAATAGTTTAGTACATAAACAAATTATATGTCACAACGATTACGCAGCCATGATTGGTTTGGCCGCAAAGACAAGGACGGAATTATTTACCGCAGCTGGATGAAAAACCAGGGCATGCCCAACGATATGTTTGATGGCAGACCTGTGATTGGCATTTGTAATACGTTCAGCGAACTCACTCCTTGCAATGCGCATTTTCATAGTCATGCAGAAGCTGTAAAAAAAGGTGTGTTGGAAGCTGGCGGCTTT
>JAYUTS010000152.1:0-7463 GCA_043754995.1 Chitinophagaceae bacterium | reverse complement strand
TAGATCCAAAAGCAAAAAAAACAAAAACAGGACAGTATGCAACCGGTGAAGAGGTGTTGCTGAAACTGGCACACAGCAGTTCTATTGTAGAAGATATTCTGGTTTTTCGTGAACTCACCAAGTTAAAATCCACCTATGTTGATGCATTGCCTTTACTCATCAACCGTAAAACAGGAAGAGTACATACAACTTACGGGCAGGCCGTTGCAGTTACAGGAAGGTTGGCCAGCAACAATCCCAACCTGCAGAATATTCCTGTTCGCACTGAACGTGGAAGAGAAGTGCGTAAGGCTTTTATTGCAAGAGATGATAAACATGTGTTGCTGAGTGCAGATTATTCACAAATTGAACTGCGCATTGTTGCTGCCATCAGCGGCGACCCTGCCATGTGCGAAGCATTCATTCAGGGAAAAGATATTCATACAGCTACTGCCGCCAAAGTGTATAAGATTGATGAGAAAGATGTAACCAAAGAAATGCGTTACAAAGCCAAGAGTGTAAACTTTGGTATCATCTACGGGCAGGGTGCGTTTGGCCTGGCCGATAATTTAGGTATCAGCAGAGCGGAAGCAAAGGAAATTATTGATAACTATAAACGGGAGTTTGCGGGAATTCAAAAATATATGGATGACACGGTGAATTTTGCAAGAGAGCATGGGTATGTACAAACGCTCATGGGGCGTAAGCGCTGGTTGAGAGATATCAACTCGTCCAACTTTACTGTACGTGGTTTTGCAGAACGCAACGCCATTAACTCACCTATACAGGGAACAGCCGCCGATATGATTAAACTCGCCATGATTAAAACACATGCAGCTTTGCAAAAGAAAAAATTCAAAAGCAAAATGATTTTGCAGGTGCATGATGAATTAGTGTTTGATGTGCTGAAAGAAGAGGTAGATGAAATCAGATCACTCATCATTGATTGTATGCAAACGGCTATGCCATTAACAAATAATGTACCTGTTATTGCCGAAGCAGGAACAGGTACAAACTGGCTGGAAGCTCATTAAAATAATTTCTTCAATGCGGTTATGCTTATTGATCCTGTTTCTTTTTGTGCAGCTTGTAACGATTGCTCAAACCAAAACCATTCATTTTATAAACGGGCAGTGGTTCAATGGCAAAGATTTTACTGCCACAGAATTTTACTGTGTCAACGGATTGCTATCGAAACAAAAACCCGCAAGAGTTGATACCGTCATTGACCTGCATCATCAATTCGTTATTCCACCTTTTGGTGAAGCACATAATCATTCGCCGGATACAGAACAGGATTTGGATTTTATTGTTGAACGTTACCTGGCCGATGGAATTTTTTATATCAAGAACCCCAACAGCATTCCGTTTACTACTGATAAGATCAAAAACAGGATCAATCATCCAATATCGGTGGATGTGGTTTATGCTAACGGTGGGCTTACTGCTACAGGGGGGCATCCTACAGGTTTATACAATTATATGCTTACAACGATTTATAAAAAATCATTACCCGGATGGACAAGCAAAAGCTTTGAAGGCGAAGCATATTATATTATTAACACAAAAGAGGACCTTGAAAAAAAATGGCCGTTCATTTTATCTCAAAAACCAGGCTTCATTAAAATTTATCTCATTTATTCAGAAGAGTATGAGCTGCGTAAAAACGATACGTTGTATAACGGCAAAAAAGGAATTGATCCAAAGCTTGCAAAACTGATTGTGAAAAAAGCACATGCAGCAGGTTTGCAGGTGAGTAGTCATGCAGAAACACCAACTGATTTGCAAAATGCAATAAATGCAGGTGTTGATGAAATTAATCACCTGCCCGGCTACCAGGTAAGATGGAAAGAAGGATACAATGCAGCATACTATCGTATCAGACCTTCTATTGCAAGAAAAATGAAACGAAAAAAAATTCATGCTGATGCCAGTTACTCACTGGTTGAAACCGAGCTATTTGAAAAAGACAGCTTAAGAATCAGGCAAAGACTTGATGTTCAAAAAGCAAATTTATTGCTGCTGAAAAAGTTTAAAGTACCTGTTACCGTTGGGTGCGATAGCTATAATGCTACAGCCAAAACGGAAATGGAGTATTTGCGCAAATTGAACATCTACAGTAACCTGGAGTTATTGAAAATGTGGTGTGAGATAACACCCAAAGCAATTTTTCCAAAACGTAAAATAGCATTGTTGCAGGAAGGGTATGAAGCAAGCTTTTTAATTCTCAAACAAAACCCACTTATAAGTACAGGATTTGTGTACGACATAACGCTCAGAATAAAGCAGGGAGCTATTCTCTGGTAATTTGTACTACCTTTCTAATATCAATCTGAACGGCATCAGTTTTCAGGAAAATAGTTTTTGCATCTACCTGTAAAACGGTTGTTGATGTGAACATATCCGATTCACCTTTTTAACTAACAGATCAATTAAAAAAAGATTGAACCGAACACTTTACTATTTGTAAAAGTGAAAACGATTTAAGTGAGCATATCAAACCGTAAAAAAGCTGTTCTTATTATAGCTCTTGTTGTTGCAGGGCTTTTAACAATGCGTATTGTTACATTCAGAACAAACCGGTTAGAGCAACAAACGAATAAATCAATTGAAGAAACCCGGTTGTTCCTGGGCTAATTGAATAATTTATTGAATACATCAGAGGAATTGGTTGTTACGGCAAGGAGCTTCCACACATACAAACTATGATGGTACAATTGACATAGATTTCCCCATTCAATTAACCGTTTACAGAATTGCTCAGGCCAGCTTTAAAATATCATCAGGCATTCAGATGGAACTGCAGCGTCAATTGAATTATCAAATTCAGAAAAAATTGTACAACTGTTTATACATGATAATGGGAAAGGCTTTGACAGAAAAAGCGCTGACTACGGTTTAGGGTTTAAAAATATCATTCATCGTGCAGAACAATACTATGGCAGTGTTGAAATTATTACTGAACCGGGAAAAGGTTGCCGCCTGCATGTAACCCTTCCGGTTTCGGTATTATAATTAGCTGATAACGGCCACTGCAATACGTTCAGTTCATATAAATTTGCAGTATGCAACCCACTCTTATTTATTGTTACGATGCATATTGCGGATGGTGTTATGGTTTCAGTCCTGTAATAAAACAAATTGCTGAAGCATATAAGGAAACATTTCATGTTGAAGTATTGAGCGGCGGCATGGTATTGCCTGAGCAACCTGTGCATATCAGCGCAACAGCAGCATATATTAAAAACGCTTATAAAACAGTTGAAGAATATACCGGCATAAAATTCGGCGAAGATTATTTGTGGCATATCAACAACCCAGACAAGAGCGATTGGTTTCCTTCTTCAGAAAAACCTGCCATTGCACTTTGTGTTTTTAAAGAACTGTATCCCGGCAGGCAGGTAGAGTTTATTGCCGACCTGCAATATAGTCTTCATTATGAAGGGCGTGATCTTACAGATAATGAAGCCTACCGGCACCTCCTTGAAAAGCATGAAATTGATGCGGATGATTTTTATAATAAACTAAAAGAAGAAGCATATAAGAAGAAAGCCTATTATGAATTTCAATTGTGCAAACAATTGCAGGTAACCGGCTTTCCGCAGGTATTGATGCAGATAACAGAAACCAAATTTCATTTGCTTGCAAGAGGTTATACCGATTATGAAACGCTGGTGAAACGGATTGAACTGGTACTGGCAGAAATAGCAAACAATTCTTTTAATTAAATGATCACAACAAAATGATTCTTACCGTTACGCTCAATCCCTGCATTGATAAAAGTTCCTCTGTAGATCAGTTACAACCGGAAACTAAACTTCGTTGCACAGAAGTGGTAAACGAACCCGGAGGTGGCGGCATTAACGTAAGTAAAGCATTAAAAAAATTGGAGATAGCTTCTGTTGCATTGTTTCCTTCGGGTGGGCACAACGGAAATATGTTGTGTTCATTATTGCGTGAAGAGGAAATAGAATTTCATGCAATTGATTCAAAAGTGGAGACAAGAGAAAACTGGATTGTACTTGAAACAAGTAATAACAATCAATATAGGTTTACGTTTCCCGGCAGGGAGGTGCAGGAAGAAACCATCATCACATTGATCGGCCAGATCAGGAATTTTTCTCCGGCTTATGTAGTTGCAAGCGGCAGCTTACCACCGGGCTTGCCGGATTATTTTTATGGGTTGATCGTGAAAAATGCAAAAGCAGTTGGTGCCCGTTGCATTGCAGATACCAGTGGTACTGCGTTGCAGGCATTAAAAGGGAAAGGTGCCTATCTCATCAAACCTAATATTGCTGAGCTTTGTAAAATGCTCAATACCGAACAGCTTACCGGCAACGAAGTTGATGATGCAGCACAACAGGCTGTAATGGATGGTTATGCAGAATTGATTGCGGTAAGCATGGGCCCCGATGGGGCCTGGCTGGTAAGCAAAGACGAAAAACATTTTGCAGCAGCACCAAAAGTAAAGAAGCAAAGTACGGTTGGGGCAGGAGATAGTATGGTGGCTGGAATGACGTATATGCTACAGCAAAATAAATCGTTAAAAGAAGTGATTTCGTTTGGCGTTGCATGTGGAAGTGCCGCCACGATGAATGAAGGCACGCAACTCTTTCATAAAGCCGATGCTGAACGTTTATTTGCTTCTATGAGATGATGTTTTATCCTTTTATTTTCGGTCTCATCCTTTTCCTGTTGCAGATTGGAAAGAAAGAATGTATTTTATTCTTCCATAAAAATTAATAAACATGAAACGAATCACTTTTCTTCTTTCTGTTGTTGCATTCGTCTTTACATCTTGCAACAACGAAACCAAAACAGAAGCAACAACAAAAGACAGCACTGCAGCAGATGTTGCAAAAACTCCTGAAGCTCCAACAATGGATTCAGCAGCAACGGCCAAAGCATGGGAGAAATTTATGACACCTGGTGACATGCACAAATGGATGGCCGGCCATATAGGTACTTGGGAAGCAGAGATTACTTCATATATGTCGGGACCAGAACCAACAAAATCAAAAGCAACCGAAGTAGTGAAAATGATCATGAATGGTTTATACCAGGAGTCAAATCTTTCAAGTACGATGATGGGTATGCCTTTCCAGGGGCGAAGTATCTTAGCTTATGATAATGCCAAGAAACAATTTGTGCTTACATGGATCGATAATTTTGGATCGGGTATTTTGATCATGACAGGACAGTACGATGACGCAACAAAGACCATGCATTTTAAAGGAACGCAAACCGATCCTCTAACAGGAAAGGATGCAAACATCCGCCAAGAGCAAAAATTTACAGATGATGATAACTATGTGCTTACCATGTATGGCGATGGGCCAGATGGAAAAGAAGCCAAGTTTATGGAAGCAATATTTAAACGTGTAAAAAAATAGTAATAATAACTTTGCCAAAGTTATACAACACTGATTATTGAAAGTCAGCTTGATTCAACTTTGGCAAAGTTTCATGAACATTAATTCCCACCTTTCCAATCAGGCAAGCGGCCCGGTGTATAAGGAGCTCCGCTCTTCTCTAACAGATCTTCAATTCGCTTTACTTCATCTGCAATTGATTTTAATTCATTGTAAACAGGTGTAAACTGTTTCACTGCAATTTGATAAGAGTTCATTTGTGTTTGTGTAGGTGCAGCGGTTGTGTTCCACAAAGAACCAATCACATAACCAATACGACCGCCAATAGATGGTGTTGTTTCAAATTCTCTTCTGGCCAGTGTTGCATCACCATTGAGCAGACGATTGATTGCATTCAATCTTTTTTCTACCTGCAGGATTGTTTTTGAAAGATCGAGTGATTGTTTGGGTGTTTCAATTACCGCCTGTTTGATGAAGCGAAGTTTATTTACCAGTTCACCACGATACTGATCGGTAGCAGCAACAACCCTGCTCAGCTCAGCAATTTTTTTAGAGAAATCATCCAATGCTTTTTTATCTGTTGCCGGAAGTGTAGCTGTATTTAATGTAGCTGCTTTAAATTGTTGTGCTGAAACAATTTCTGTATAGGCGCCATCTTCAAATTTGCTGAGCGAAACTTTATAATTACCCGGCAATGCAAAATATCCCTGGTCAGGAGAGCTGAATGCAAATGATTCATCAAACGGTGTCAAATCAATGGGGCCAAACGGAGAGGTGCGGAAATCCCACACAATTCTGTTCAATCCTTTTTTTGCAGGAGCTTTTATTCTGCGAACCGTATTGCCTGCTTCATCCATTACAGTAAATAATAAATGCGGAGCAGGTTGTTCATCTTCCATCCGTAAAGAATCAGTTGGCGGATAAGAAGGGGCTTCTCCTTTCTTTGTTTTTTCGGTTTCAACCGCTCTGCGTTTTTCTTTAATCGTTTTAATATCGTCTTTTAAATAGTAAGTAAACACAGCACCCACTTTTGGATTAGGAGTAGTAAAGAAGCTTTCACCCTGGAAACCTTTACCTCTTACACCTAATGGTTGCGACTCTATAAACATCCATGCATCTTTGATGGGAAAGATCACCGCTTGTTTATCAAGGTCTTCTCTTTTTAAATGACGAAGCGGAGTATAATCGTCCAGCACATAAAACCCACGACCGAATGTTGCAAGTATTAAATCGTTTTCTCTTTTTTGAATCTCCAGATCTTTCACTGCAATGGTTGGCAGGCCTGCTTTTAACTGTACCCATTTAGCACCGCCATCAATTGTTACAAACAAACCAAACTCAGTACCAACAAACAAGAGGTCTTTGTTTACTTGATCTTCTGCAATGGTATAAGAGGTTCCCCTCTCTGGTAAATTATTGGTAATGGCTTTCCATGTTTTACCGCCATCACTTGTTTTATAAACGTAGGGATGAAAATCGCCGTAGCGATGATGATTGAAAGTAACATACGCTACATTCTTGTCGTGCTGCGAAGTGATGATATGATTTACATAAGTGCGTTCAGGTACACCTGCAATGTTATCAACCTTTGTCCATGTTGTACCAGCATCGTTCGTGATTTGAATTAACCCATCATCTGTACCCACATACAATGTATTCTCATCAAGTTTTGATTCTGCAATAGTGGTGATGTTACCATAAATATCTGTTGAACTGTTTTTTGCAATAGCATCCATACTCCACACCTTGCCCATTACCGGTAATTTGTTGCGATCAATTTGTCTTGTTAAATCAGGGCTAATCACTTTCCATGTACTTCCACGGTCATCGGTTCTGAATATTTTATTCGCCCCATGATAAAGGCGTTTATTATCATATTTAGAAATAACCAACGGTGCATCCCAGTTCCAGCGATAGGCATCTCCTTCCAACTCCTGTGGTTGAATGAATAAATATTCACCACTCTTTTTATCATAACGTGTAAGTGCACCATACTGTGCCTGGGAGTATACGATATCCGGATTGCTTTGATCAACCTGTGTTTCATAACCATCGCCCAAACTGGTGAAGTACCAATCGGAATTGAAAATACCATTGGCACTTAATGTGCGT
>JAYUTS010000151.1:0-19245 GCA_043754995.1 Chitinophagaceae bacterium | reverse complement strand
TATAATATTGAACCTGTGTTCAATAAAAAATATTTCAACAGTACTATTTTAAAATATGAAACAGGCAGCAACAAAAAACCAATTGCTTATTGGGATAGTATCCGTCCGTTGCCGTTAACTTTCGAAGAGGAGAGAGATTATATTAAAAAAGACAGCCTGGAGCAATTAAGAAAAGATCCACGCTATCTTGATTCATTAGATCGTATCAGCAACAACATAACCATCGGCAATATTCTCTTCAGTGGTAAAACCATTAACAGGGAAAAGAAGAAAATAAGTTATACCATTCCTTCTTTACTGCAGGGCATCAACTTTAATACGGTTGAAGGATTGGTGATAGATGTGCCATTTACGATTCGCAAAGAGTTCACAGATAGAAAGAATATCAGCTTCATTCCACATGTTCGTTATGGGTTCAGCAGTCAGCAGTTTTATGGGTGGGGAACGGTGCGGTATAATTTCGGGAATAAATATTTTTCAACTGTTTCCTTTAGTGGAGGCAAACGGGTATTTCAGCTCAACAATGAAAACCCGGTTGAACCATTGCAAAACACAATTGCAAGTTTATTTAACAAAAACAACTTCATGAAGTTGTATGCAACCAATTATGCACGCATCAATTTCAGTAAAGGAGTGGGCAGTGGTTTTACTGTGTTTGGAAATTTTCAATACCAGGATCGAATGCCTTTAGAAAATACTACCGACTATAGCTGGAACAGTAAATCATCAAAACCATACCGGCCTAATTATCCTGTTGAAATAAGTACTGCAAATTTTACACGCCACCAGGCAAGCATACTTACAGTTGGGGTAACCATTCAGCCCAAATCAAGATATGTTGAGTTCCCCGACAGAACAATCAATATTGGTTCAAGCTGGCCTTCTTTTAATCTGCAATACACAAAGGGCATCAATGGTTTATTAGGAAGTGATGTGGATTACGATAAATGGCAATTAACGGTTCGTGATAATTTGAATTTAAAATTACTGGGCCGTTTTAATTACAGGGTGCAGACAGGCGGGTTCCTTAACAACAGGAAAGTTGAAATACAGGATATGAAGCATTTTCCCGGTAATCGGTTGATTGCTGCAGAGGATTATCTCAGCACGTTTCAATTGCCGCAATATTATTTATACAGCAATGCAGAAAAATATTTTGCAACGGTTTTTGTTGAACATCATTTCAACGGTTTATTGACCAATAAAATCCCCGGTTTTAAAAAACTCAACTGGAATTTAGTAACAGGTGCTAATGTGCTGTGGTTGCCCAAAACAACTTATGCTGAATGGCATATTGGATTGGAGAATATTTTCCGCATCTTCCGGGTTGATATTGTAACAGGTTATACACAGGACAAAATTCCAAGGTATGAATACCGTGTTGGTTATACGCTCAATCTTGGCAGATCGGATGATTGATTTTTCTCTCTTTTTTTTTAAGCTGTTTAAAAATCATTTTTGGAATTTCTCATTTGGCTAAAAGTGGTTGGTGGGAATACCGACCACTGCAGGTAATTTTTTCCCCTCTTTTTCTCTTTTCATCTCTTAGCTTATCTTTGCCTTGCCTTAGAATTTTGCCCAACCTGCAAGTGGGGTTCTAAAGACCCTGAGCGTAGTCGAAGGGTCTGAAGGGCATCGAGCGTAGTCGAGATGTTTTTCGCATAAAATTCAAAAACAATGGCTCAATTACACAACCGCATCTCCCGTAAAGAGTTGAAGGAACGCATTCTCAAAGATCCTGCGCCCCGCACCACCATTTCGTTTTATTGTTATTTCAAAATTGAAGAACCAACCGTTTTTCGTGATACACTCTATAAAAATTTTTCTGCATTGGGTGTGCTGGGACGGATTTATTTAGCACATGAAGGGATCAATGCACAAATCAGTTTGCCTGTTGAACAGATAGATGCTTTCAAATCTCATCTCTATTCGATAGAACCGTTGAATGGATTACGTTTAAATGTAGCAGTTGATGCTGATGCCCGCCCCGACAATTTCGGGGGCAAAAGTTTTTATGTATTAGATATTAAAGTGCGGAACAAGATTGTAGCCGATGGTATTCATGATCCTGCTTTTGATATGGCCAACAAAGGACGATATGTGAATGCAGAACAATTCAATCAACTCACCAATGATACCAACACGGTGGTGATTGATATGCGTAATCATTATGAATTTGAAGTGGGGCATTTTGAACAGGCAATTGAAGTACCCAGCGATACCTTTCGTGAACAACTGCCTATGGCAGTAGATATGATGAAGGCAGATAAAGACAAGAACATTATTATGTATTGCACAGGCGGCATCCGTTGCGAAAAAGCAAGTGCTTATATGCTGCACAAAGGATTTAAAAATGTATTTCATTTAGAAGGCGGCATCATCAACTATGTGAACCAGGTAAAAGAACAGGGACTTGATAATAAATTTCATGGAAAGAATTTTGTGTTTGATCAACGGTTGGGAGAAAGGGTTACAGAAGAAATTATTTCAAACTGTCATCAATGCGGCAATCCTGCCGATACACATGTAAACTGTGTAAATGATGCCTGTCATTTGTTATTTATTCAATGCAATGATTGCAAAGAAAAAATGGAAGGCACCTGCAGTAAAGAATGTCTTGACTTTATTCATTTGCCCGAAGATGAACAAAAGCGTTTACGCAGCGGTATTGATAAAGGAAGAAATGTGTTTAATAAAGCAAAGGAACGATTGAAGGATTTGAAGGTTGATCAGGTTGATAGGTAATTTGCTTTTTATGAATCGGTAAGTACTCTATTTCTCATGCATTTCTATAAAGCCGACTTTACCCAGAGATAAGCCATCCTCCAATATTTGCCTGGTATTGGTGAAAAAGAATTGTGCAGTACGATCGCCGGGATCTGTTGCTGTAACTTGTTGAAAAAGTTCATTCGCTCTGTCAAAGGTTTTTTCTACATAATTTGATACAGCCTCATTAAACTGTGAAAGTGTATCTGTTTTCTTTTGTATGTCAGGTTCAGCATTGCCACTGAAACATTCATGGATCATAATTGATTGTTGCTTGCCTTTCAATTGTACAAGACCCAGATTACGAAGGTGAAAATCTTTTTTGTTTGTAATTTGTTCAAGGCTGGTATGGCTGATGATGATGCCGGCTTTGTAATGTTTGGTTAAACTTTCAAGCCTTGATGCTGTATTAACAGTGTCGGAAATGGTACAGGCATCCATTCGTTCATTATCACCGGTAATGCCCATAATAAGCGGGCCTGTATGCATGCCAACTCCTATACGAATGGGATATTCGTTATTCTGTTGACGGGTACTGTTAAATTGTTCAAGTTCTTTTTGCATATCAATTGCTGCTGATAATGCATCAGCCGCATTGCCGGGGAAGATGGCCATAATTGCATCGCCGAGATATTGATTAACAAATCCATTATACTTACGAATGAAGGGGCCCATCCGTTCATTGAATGAACAAACAAATTTGAAATTTTCTGCAGGGGTCATTTGTTCAGCAATAGTTGTGTACTCCCTGATATCGGAGAAAAGTACGGTAACAATTTTCTCAACCTGGTCGCCCAACTTTACATCGGTAATTACTTCATGACCCAATGAACGGATAAATTCATACGGTACAAATTTTTCTGTTACATCATATAGCTTTCGCATAGCTTCTTCTCTTTCATGTGCTTCTTTGATATTCTTTTCATAAAGCAGCGCACTTTCAATGGCTGAAGATGATTGCAGTGAAAGGGTGGTGAGTAATTTTAAATCAGAGGCTGTGTATTGAATATCTTCATTACTGGCAAGTATAACGGCACCCATCACCCGATGGTTTACTTTGAGCGCCGAATAAATAACGGATTTAATATGTGGCAACACAATGCCAACTGTTCTTAATGCAGCGGTATCACTGATGATCTCCGATTGACCGCTGAGAATGATACTGAGCAAGACCGGCAGCTCAGTGTTGATTTTTTCCTGGTCAAAAAATAATGTTCCGGTAGAAGCAATAACCTGCAGCTTTCGGTTTGTTTCGTCCCATAAAACAATCACTCCGTTGTTTGACCGGATGACACGGCTTGCTTCCTCTAATGTTGTTTTTGCAATATCTGATGCATCAATATTTTTTGCCAGTTTATCCGAAAAATTAAACATCAGGTTTACTTCCTGGTAAAGGGTTAATACTTCACTGCCAAGTTTTTTCTTTTCAGCTTCTTTTTGCAGCAAATGGGTAAGGAGTTGAGCAAGGACAATTGATTTCTCATCTCCTTTTACATAGCCCAGCACTTCTCCGCCGGATAGTAACGGATAAATGGTTGCAGCATCATTCTGTTCATTGCCCATGATTATTTTTCCCGAATCATCTTCAATACTTGCTTCTATATTGAATTGTTCCATCAGGGCAAGAATTAAAGCCTGCGCTTCATTCTTTTTTCCGATTATATTTTTAAGACTAAACTTTGCCATAAGCTGTTTTCAGGAAAAGATGTAACTGTTTTTTTTGAAGCATCAGGAAAGACCCAGCACCTCTCTTGCTTTTGCCAGTATGGTTTCGGGGTCGAAAGGTTTTGTCATATAAAGATCGGCACCAACTTCCTGGCCCTTTTGCCGATCCATTTCCTGGCCTTTGGCTGTGAGCAATACAATAAATACATCATTCAGTTCCAGTTCTTTTTTCACACGGCGGCAAACTTCCATTCCATTCATTTTGGGCATCATCACATCTAAAAAAACCATCTGTGGTTTTTCTGCCTGTATAATAGCCAGTGCTTCTTCGCCATTTTCTGCCGAAAAGAAATTAACGTCTTCATCTTCCAGTTCTTCAAGTGTTTGTTCCAGCAGCATCCTGATATGTGCTTCATCATCTACGATTAAAATTTTCTGTTCCATCTTTTTAATGATTCCAGTTTAGTGAATGATGTATTTTTTTCTATTGATAAACAACAAACAAAACATTTTCAAGTCCTTTCTCGAATCGAAGCGTTTGAACAATATCCTGTTTGCCCGAAAGTGCTGAGTTAATGATAATAATATCCGGTTGATTGGCGATTGCTTTTTCTACGAGATCTTTTTCGATTGATTCAGTTACTTCATATCCTTTTGTGGTAAGCACTTCTGTTAATGTTTTAACAGCACCTGCATCCTGATCCACAATCATGACTTTCTTTTTTGATTTGCCCTGCTCAAGCAAACTGCCAATTTCATTAAACAGCAAACCGGTATCAATGGGTTTGGTTAAATACCTGTCCACACCAATTCTGAACCCTCTTGCTTTATCCTGTACAACCGATAAAACAATAATGGGAATATCCATTGTATGCGGATCATTTTTTAAAACAGCAGCTACATCAAAGCCATTCATTTCCGGCATCATGATGTCGAGGATAATCAGGTCGGGTCGGTTGGCCCTTACTTTTTCCAATGCTTCTTTACCATTACTTGCTTCTTCAATATGATAACCGGCATCTCCGAGTTCCTGATGCAACAAGGAGCGGATAGAGTCGTCATCATCCACAATCAAAATATTGGATGCCATTCCTGTTCCATTTACCTGTGAATGGGCCACTTGTTGTTTCAATTGTTTTACCAAATCATCGAGGTGTAAAGGTCTTTCTGTAACAGTTGCTTTATTGATGGGAAGGGCAAAAGTAAAAGTGCTGCCTTTTCCAACTTCACTTGTAAGCCATATTCTGCCACCATGATGTTCCACTATTTCTTTACAGATAGGTAAACCAAGACCGGTGCCTTTCGGTTTATCAGTGAGTGTATCTCCACCCACCTGTTTAAATTGTTCAAACACCGCAGCAAAATCTTCAGGAGCAATTCCAATACCTGTATCACTGATGCTCACCATGAGTTCATCCTTTTCACGGTAAACACGGCAGGTAATAGAACCCTTATCAGTAAACTTTACAGAGTTGGAAATAAGATTGATGATGACCTGTATCAGTTTGTCTTTGTCGCCTGTAATTTCAGGAAGAGAGGTTTCAATTTGTTTGATCAGTTTTAAAGTTTTTTGATCGAACAAGGAAGTGGTAGCTGCAATGGCCCGTTCGGCCACCTCCGGCATGGAAACATTTTCCTGGTTCCATTCCATTTTCCCCGCTTCAATTTTTGCCAGATCCAATACATCATTGATGAGATGTGTTAATCGTTCTCCTTCTGAAATAACAACCTGAAGATTATCAGTGATCTGGTTAATTGTTTTTTCTGTTTTTGGATCTGTTTTATCTACCGCAGGGAATATTTTTTCATCTAATCTTTTCCGTATGATTTTGGCAAACCCAAGTACGGATGTTAATGGTGTTCTTAATTCATGACTTACGGTTGAAAGAAAAGCACTCTTGGCTTCGTTTGCTTTTTCTGCAGCTTTACTGGCAGCTTCGGCTTCCATTTTAGCCAGTTGTACATCTTCAAAAAGAGCAGCATTATTTAATGCAACACCAACAGAAGATGCGATGGTAGTTAAGAGGCGGAGATCACTCTCATTAAACCTGTTCTCATGCTCGGTACTTTGTACACTTAGTACCCCTGTAATTTCATCACCCACCGGTATGGGAACGCCAAGATAAGAAGCAGCATCAAGTCCCATTCGTTGAATACCCATTTGAGTGGTTTGAACCTGCAAATCTTTATTGATCAACAATGGTTCACCACTCATCAATATTTTTGAAGTGAGCCCTTCACCAATTTCCCTGGAAGCCATTACTTCTCCATACTGGTACTTGAAATGAATCATACGTGTATGTTTTTCGTACAATGCGAGGTAAACAATATTGGCTTTAAATAAATTCTTCAACTGATCGCCAACTAATTTAATCAGATCATCTGCATTCAGTTGAGAAGCCAATGCCTTGCTGATACTGTTAACTGTACTAAGTTCTACAGCTCTTTGTTTCGATTCTGCCAGCAACACAGTGGTTTCATCAAACAAACGTGCATTTTCCAATGCCACACTCATACTGTTGGTAATGGTGGTAAGCAACCGGAGATCTGCTTCTGTAAATGCATTTTCCCTGTCAATATTCTGAAGGCTTACCGATCCTCTTACAATATCTCCTACAACCATTGGCACAAACATGGCCGATTTGGGTGGCAGCCCTTTGCTTACACCGGTTCCTCCATATTTCTTTGATGTTTCAATATAATTTTCATTGATCAGTAAAGGCTGTTTTGAACTGATCAATTGTTTATTGGCCCACATAAATGGGCGGGGCTCACTATAGAACCGTTCCCCTTTTTCTATAACAAAGCGCCAGTTTTCATTTCCGTTTTCATGATCAAATGTTCTGATCAAAACAGTTTGTGTATCGAACAATTCACAAATCCGGTTTCCAACCAAATCATAAATGGCCTGCATATCCATTTCCCTTACAAGCCCATCCTGCACACTGTTGATGACTGCAAGTTCTGCAGTACGCTGTTCTGTTTCTTTGAGCAAACGGTTGGTTTCATCAAAGAGCCGTGCATTTTCCAATGCCACACTCATACTGTTGGCAAGGGTTTGTAAAAGTGAAACATCCGATTCGTTGTATGCAAATTCACGTTCATAGTTTTCAAGACGGATGGTTCCATTTACCTGGCCCCCGGAGATAAGGGGAACACCCAACCATGATTTTGTTGTGTCTTCTGTTTCTGAAGATGCAAATACAGCCCCCAGTTCCTGGAACCGTTCTACTGCATTCTCATTAATCAAAAGCGGTTGTGCTGTTTGTATAATATGGGATGTAAGTCCTTTCCCCAATTCAAATCCAAGTTCTTCTATTCGATTGCCTTTAAACAGATAATAGGGGTGGGTTATAAAATTTCTCTGGCGATCGTAGTATGAAATGGAGATCCCCTGCGTATCAAACACATCACGTATCTTATCGCCAACCAAATCATAAATAGATTGTATATCCAATTTAGAAGCGAGCCCCTCCTGTACACTGTTAATGATAGCCAGTTCCGCCGTACGCTGTTCGGTTTCTTTTAATAAACGGTTGGTTTCATCAAAGAGCCGTGCATTTTCCAATGCTACACTCATACTGCTTGCTAATGTTTCCAGCAAACGTATATCCGATTCAGAAAAAGCATTTTCTAAATCTATATTCTGAAGACTGACATAGCCTCTTATAATATTTCCTGTGAGCATTGGTACAAATAACAGGGACTTCGGCATCTGCGTATCGCCAACTGCTGTTATTCCATATTCTTTTTTGGCCTGTTCTTCAGTTGATATATAAATGCTGTGTTTCCTGTCAATCAGTATTTGTCTGAGCTTGGTAATAGGTCTGGATTCAAGTTTAACGATTTCGTTATTTTCAAAAGTATAGTTGAAATTTTCAATCATTTTATCAAGATCCAGGGTTGCAATAATAACAGCCTGCGCATTAAAGAGTTTTTGAACCCGGTCGCCTACGAGATTATAGATGCCCTGCATATCCAGTTCCTTTGCCAGGCCATCCTGCACACTATTGATGACTGCCAGTTCGGCCGTACGTTGTTCGGTTTCTTTTAAAAGCCTTGTAGTTTCATCAAAGAGGCGGGCACTTTCCAGCGCCACACTCATACTATTGGCAAGTGTTATCAGCAGGTTTACATCTGAATCAGAGAAAGCATGTTCGTGATCTGCATTTTGCAGACTGATGATACCTTTTACTTCACCACCTGCAATCATGGGTACATACACTTGTGATTTGGGCGTTTCGCCAATGAGTATTGCATTGCCAAAATCAGCCATTGCCTGTTCTACATTTTCATTATGCAGTAATAATTGTTTTGTTTTAATAACATGTTTTCTAAAGCCATTTACTTCACGGGGGCCCAGCAATGTTCTGTCTCCCTTTTCAAATGCATAGCGATCTTCAATCAGGTTAGCATTAGCATCGTAGGTAACAATATCGATCACCTGTGCATCAAAAATTTCCCTGATTTTTTCTCCCACCAGTTCATATATTCCCTCGATATCCATTTTTGCCACCAGGCTTTCCTGCACACTGTTAATGACAGCCAGTTCAGCATTGCGTTGTTCTGTTTCATTCAGCAGTCTGGTAGTTTCATCAAAAAGCCTTGCACTTTCCAATGCCACACTCATACTGTTGGCAAGTGTTGTAATGAGGCTTACATCCGAATCGGAAAAAGCATGTTCATGATCCAGGTTCTGAAGACTGATAATACCTTTCACTTCGCCACCTGCAATCATGGGTACATACACTTGTGATTTAGGCATTTCACCAATAAGTACTTCATTGCCAAAATCAAGCATGGCCTGTTCTACATTTTCATTATGCAGCAACAATTGCCTGGTTTGTATCACATGTTTTCTGAATCCTTTTGGTTCTCTTGCAGGTAATAATGACCGGTCACCTTTTTCATAAGAGTAACGATCTTCAACAAGATTTGCACTACTGTTGTACATCACAATATCAATGACCTGGGCATCAAAAATTTCACGGATTTTTTCTCCTACTAATTCATAGATACCCTGTATATCCATTTTTGCAACCAGGCTTTCCTGTACACTGTTGATAACAGCCAGTTCAGCATTTCGCTGTTCGGTTTCTTTTAAAAGACGGGCGGTTTCATCAAAACGCCGGGCACTTTCAAGTGCTACACTCATACTGTTAGCTAATGTAGTAAGCAGGCTTACATCCGAATGAGAGAATGCATATTCTTTATCCAGATTCTGCAGGCTGATCATTCCTTTTACTTCATTACGGGAAATTAAAGGAACAAAGACGGCAGATTTTGGCTGTTCTCCATGAATTACATTGCTGCTGAATTCAATCGATTTATTTTCAAGATCCTCATTGATCAATAATAACTGACCTGTTTCTATTACTTGTTTTCTGAAGCCTTTTGGCTCCCATGTTCCTACCAATGTCCTGTCTCCTTTTTCATAAGCATATCGGTCGTGAAGGAGATTATCATCTTTATCATAGGTTACAATATCAATGACCTGTGCATTAAAAATTTCACGGATTTTTTCACCTACCAGTTCATAAATTCCATGCATTTCTATTTCTTTTGCCAGTCCGTCCTGTACGCTGTTGATCACTGAAAGCTCTGCCGTACGTTGCTCGGTTTCTTTCAACAAACGATTCGTTTCATCGAATAACCTTGCATTTTCCAGTGCCACACTCATACTGTTGGCGAGTGTACTTAGAAGACGAACATCAGAAAATGAAAAAGCATTTTCCTGATCAATGTTTTGAAGACTTACATAACCATTTACTTTATCGCCAACCTTCAAAGGCATAAACAAAAGCGATTTCGGCATTTCAGTTCCAGGCACTACCCGAAGTCCAAATTCAGCAACTGCTTTTGAAACCTCTTCATTAATCAGGATGTTTTGGCCGGTTTCAATAAGATGTGTTCTTACTTTATCAAAATGCCGGGGATTGGGATGAGATGTTTCTCCTTTCTCAAAATAAAAATTAAAATATTCCAGCTTTTTTTCATGATCAAATGTGGCAATCATGACTACCTGTGCAGAAAATAAAGTTTGAATGCGTTCACCTACCAAATTATAAATGCCCTGTATATCCATTTCTTTAACCAATCCTGCCTGTACACTGTTAATTACAGAGAGTTCAGCTTTTCCCTGTTCGGTTTCTTTTAATAAACGATTGGTTTCATCAAACAGTCTTGCGTTTTCTAATGCAACACTCATACTGTTGGCCAATGTTTCTAACAGTCTTACATCCGAATCATTAAAAGCATTTTCTTTATCAACATTCTGCAGGCTTACATAACTGGTTACTTTGTTGCCTACAATCAGCGGAACATATAATATTGATTTGGGCATTTCTGTACCGGAAACCACTTTCAGTCCGAACTCAGTAAATGCTTCTCCCATTTTAGAATTGATCAGGATCTTCTGCTTTGTCATGATCAATTGGTAACGGAGTTTATCATAACGCCTGGGTTCGGCATAGAACCGTTCCCCTTTTTCGATCAGGTAATTGAATTTTTCTGTTCCGGTTTCATGATCAAAGGTGGCAATAATAACGGCCTGCGCATCAAACACATCACGGATTTTGTTACCCACCAGATCGTAAATGGCATTCATATCTAATTCACGGGCCAATCCTTCCTGCACACTATTGATCACTGCCAGTTCCGCTGTACGCTGTTCAGTTTCCTTCAGCAAGCGGGTGGTTTCATCAAAGAGTCTTGCATTTTCAAGGGCCACACTCATACTGTTGGCTAATGTTTCCAATAAACGAACATCAGATTCGCTGAAAGCATTTTCTATTTGCATGTTTTGCAAACTGATATAACTATTCACCTTGTCACCAATGATCAGGGGTACAAAAACGGATGATTTAGTTGGATTTGTGCCAGGTAAAGTTCTGAGACCAAATTTTGCATAGGCCTCTTCATAATTTGTATTAATGACTATTTTTTGCTTGGTAACAATGAGGTGTTGTCTTAATTTATCATAAGGCCGGGAAGCAAGATAAAACCGCTGTCCGTCTTCAATTATATATTTGAAGTGTTCAGTTGCAGTATCATGATCAAAGGTAACAATCATAACAGCCTGGGCATTGAACAACAGGCGTATCCTTTCTCCTACCATGTCATAAATAGCCTGCATATCTAATTCCTTTGCTAACCCTTCCTGTACGCTGTTGATAACACCCAGTTCGGCTTTTTGCTGTTCGGTTTCTTTCAGCAGGCGAATAGTTTCATCAAAGAGGCGGGCATTTTCCAATGCTACTCCCATACTGTTGGCTAAAGTTTCCATGAGCCGCACATCCGATTCGCTGATTGCATTTTCTTTATCAATATGCTGAATGCTGATATTGCCGGTTACTTTTTCACCAATCACTAATGGAACATAAAGGGCAGATTTTGGATGCTCGGTGCCGGGAATTTTTTTCATCCCAAATGCTTCAGCTACTGCTTCAAAATTTTTATTGATCAGCACTTTTTCCTTCGTCTGGATGAGGTGTTTTCTTAGTGTATTCAGTGGCCTTGGTGCCGGATAATACCGTTCTCCTTTTTCGATCAGGTATTGAATATTTTCTGTTTGTTTTTCATGATCGAAAGTAGCGATACCCACCACCTGTGCATCAAAGAGCTCACGGATACGGTTACCCACCAAATCATAAATTGCCTGTATATCCAATTCCTTAGCCAGGCCTTCCTGCACACTATTAATCACTGCTAATTCTGCAGTTCGCTGTTCGGTTTCTTTTAGCAGGCGGGCATTTTCCAATGCCGTACTCATGCTGTTGGCCAGTGTTTCTAACAGCCGGATTTCAGAATCACTGAAAGCATTCTCTTTCTCTACATTTTGTAAACTGATATAACTGGTAACTATATCGCCTGAAATGAGTGGAACAAAAACTCCGGATTTCATATATTTTGTTCCTGGCAACACATCTTTACCAAACCATTCAAATGCTTTTTCAGCAGTATTGATTGCTTCCTTTTGCCGCGTTTGAATAAGATGTTGTCTTAATTTATCAAATGGCCGGGGATCAAGATAAAACCGTTCGCCATTTTCAATCGTGTAATGAAACTGTTCGGTTCCGGCTTCATGATCAAATGTAGCAATGATGACAGCTTGCGCATCAAAAAGCTCCTGGATCCTGTTACCCACCAGGTCATAAATGGCTTGCATATCCATTTCCTTTACAAGGGCTTCCTGTACGCTGTTGATTACAGAGAGCTCTTCTGACATTTGTATTACTTCAGCGGTTCGTTCTGCCAGCAATTTTTCCAATTCTGCTATGCGTAAAGCGTCTTTAACCATATTAAAAATAATTATTGAAGATTAGCCTGCTGGTCAATCAATAAGGATAAAGATTTGTTTTCAATAAAAGAGGGTAAGTGATTTGGGTAAATCTGCTATTCGTAAATGTAATACAATCCTTGAGAATATTATTTGTTTTTCATGGAAGTAAATGGATCGTCAATTTGTTTTCTTTAAATGAGGAAATCATATTATAAAAAAGAAAGACCTATGTTGGAACTAACATAAATAATTAGACCCTCTTTACAAGGATAACATATTCAAAATAATTTGACATTGAGATAATCATTCACAATGAAACTTTTTTTGCAGGATCTGAAACTGATGAAGGGAGGGAATTTACAAGTTTGCTGTTATAATAAAATAACAACCAAGTTTAGCTTTTAAAATAAAACTACTTCAACCGAAACACCACACTTCCGTTCTTTTTATCGTCAGCACTTAAAAATACTTTGTAATAATCACCGCCGCTTTGTACACGCATGATGGCTGTATTTGGTGGAATTTTCCCCTGGTTCTCTGCATACATAGTAAGTATATTGTCTTTGCCACGAATGGCTTTTAACTTAAGCGTAATAGGTTTATCGCTTAATGTTTTTTGCAAAGCCACTACTTCACCATTAAACAACACGGTAATAATGTCGCCATCTATTTCTGCATTGTCGTACAGGTTTACGGTTATATCTTCTTCCGTAATGGGAATGGTTTCATACACTTTGTTATCTCTTCTTTCCAAACCATTGGGCAGCTTGGGTGCAGGAATGTTCGGTTTTATTTCAATCTTATTCTGTGTTTCATTTTTGTTATCAACTTTGGTAATAGTTGGTTGTTTTTTTACAACAGTATCTTTTTTAACCGGAGGTTTTGTTGTTGTTGTTTTTTTGGGTTGTGTTTTAACGGTATTGTTGTTTGGTTTGGGTACCGGTTTTTTTGTGTTTGGTTTTGGAAGAATAGGATTCATCCGTACTGTATTATTGACAGGAGGAGGAGGAATGGTGACCATGTTTTTTGCTAACTGTTTTCTTGAAAGAAGGGTGGTGCCGGTTCCGCAGTTATCTTCTTTTCTGGCTCCTTTCCAAATGCCTTCTAATATTTCTTTATCGCCTTTGCGGAAATAAGTGAGGGTATGCACCTGGAAACAATCCCTGAACCACTCCGGCGTATTGGACTTGATATTGGAAATTTCTGTGGATACAATGGTCTTGCTTTTAGCATCAAAGGTTCCTGTTATCTGGCAAATGGTATAAAACCGTTTGCCGCTGATGATGAAGTAGGTAGTGGATGTTCCTTCAACCTTGCTGCCATTTACTTCCAGCTCCAGGAAATATTCAGTACGGTCGCTGCTGTCGCCAAAAGCATCAAAGCTGCCACTCCATTGTCCGCTGAACTTCTGTGCAAACAGGGCAGAAGAGGAAAACAAGAAAGCAAGAATAAGTAAGTATTTCATCATATCAATTCTAAGTGAAATTTCATTGCAATTTACGCAATTGAAAAAAAGGGGTGGGTAAAAGGCTTTGTTAATTTTACTTTCATTTTCATCCGCAATCATTTGTTACCTTTGCAGCTCTCAAAAAATCAAGTTATTATTCATGATGAAGATCAGTTTTCCCGACGGTACAACAAGAGAGTATGAAAGTGGAAGCTCAGCTCTGGATATTGCAAAATCAATCAGTGAGGGATTGGCCAGAAAAATTTTGGCCGCCAATGTAAATGGACAGGTGTGGGACCTGAGCAGACCTATTCATGATGATGCAACTTTAAAGCTACTGACATGGGATGATACTGATGGTAAGAATACTTTCTGGCATTCCAGTGCCCATCTCATGGCAGAAGCAGTTGAATCTTTATTTCCAGGTGTAAAATTTTGGGTGGGCCCGGCTTTGGATAAAGGCTTTTATTATGATATGGATCTCGGCGATAAAAAGATGAATGAAGAAGATCTGTTGATCCTTGAAAAAAAGATGAATGAACTGGCTAAGAAAAACAATCCTTACCAGCGGCAGGAAATATCCAAAGCAGACGCAGTTAAATACTTTAGTGATAAAGGTGATGAATACAAATTAGACTTATTGCAAAACCTGGAAGATGGTGGCATTACTCTTTATTCGCAGGGAGGTTTTACTGATCTCTGCCGTGGGCCACATATTCCGCATACAGGTTTTATCAAAGCCATCAAGTTAACATCTATTGCAGGGGCTTACTGGAAAGGCGATGAAAAAAACAAACAATTGACCCGTGTGTATGGAGTAACATTTCCATCACAAAAAGAATTAGATGAATACCTGTTGATGCTTGAAGAAGCAAAGAAGAGAGATCACCGGAAGCTGGGAAAAGAGTTAGGTATTTTTACAATGGATGATGATGTTGGTCCGGGCTTACCATTGTGGATGCCCAACGGAACAATCATTATTGAAGAGTTGGAAGCTTTGGCAAAAGAAACAGAAGAAGCAGCCGGTTATAAAAGAGTGGTAACGCCGCATATTGCCAAAGAGAATTTATACATCACCAGCGGTCATCTTCCGTATTATGCTGATAGTATGTTTCCTCCAATGGAATTAGACGGAACAAAATATTATCTCAAGGCCATGAACTGTCCACATCATCATAAAATATTTGATGCAGAGCCCAAGAGTTATAAAGATCTTCCTTATCGTTTAGCTGAATATGGTACCTGTTACCGTTATGAACAGAGCGGTGAATTGTTTGGTTTGATGCGTGTGCGTTGTCTGCATATGAACGATGCACATATTTATTGCAACCGTGAACAGTTTGCTGATGAGTTCAGGGCAGTGAATGATATGTATCTTAAGTACTTCAAGATTTTTGGAATTGATAAGTATGTGATGCGTTTAAGTTTACATGATCCTGCTAAACTGGGACAGAAGTATGTGGATGAACCACAGCTTTGGAACGAAACTGAAACAATGGTGCGTAAAGTATTGATTGAATCAAATATTCCTTTTGTAGAGGTACAGGATGAAGCTGCTTTCTATGGTCCTAAGATTGATGTACAGATATGGAGTACAATTGGCAGGGAATTTACACTGGCCACCAACCAGGTTGATTTCAACAGTGGTAACAAATTCAAACTGTCGTTTACCAATCAAAGCAATCACCCGGAGGTACCGCTGATTATACACCGTGCACCGCTGGGTACACACGAACGGTTTATTGGCTTTTTGCTGGAGCACTACGCCGGCAAGTTCCCTTTATGGCTGGCGCCGGTGCAGGTGAAAATTCTGCCTATCAGCGATAAGTTTATGGATTATGCAAAAACACTGCTTGGTAAACTTAAAAATGCTGATATTCGTGCTGAGATTGATGACCGGAGTGAGAAGATTGGCAAGAAGATCCGTGATACAGAATTGTTGAAAGTGCCTTATATGCTGGTTATTGGCGAAAAAGAAGTGAATGAAGAAAAGGTAGCAGTTCGCAAACAAGGAAAAGGTGATGCAGGAACTATGGCAACGGATGAATTTATTGCAGCAGCGGTTCATGAAATTAAAGAACGGATATAACTAAAATAACAGTTTCCTTTCCCCCGGGGAAACAGTTTTAAACTAAAAATTTTATTGCCCCCCTTTAGGGGATGGGGGCTCACTAATATGGCATTTCCATCAAGACCTCCAAGGGGTCGTTTTATTCCCCGAAAGGAACCCGAACATCGCATCAACCACATGATCCGTGTACCGGAAGTAAGATTGGTAGGCGAGAATATTGAAGTTGGTGTTTATCCCACACAAAAAGCTTTACAAATTGCCCAGGAATTAGGATTAGACCTTGTTGAAATTTCTCCGCAAGCTGTACCGCCTGTATGCAAAGCAATTGACTACAACAAATTCTTATACGAGAAGAAGAAGAAAGAAAAAGAAATGAAGTCGAAAAGTAAATCGGCTGAATTAAAAGAAATCCGGTTTACACCCAATACAGATGATCATGACTTTGATTTTAAAGCAAAGCATGCCGAAAACTTTTTGAAAGACGGAAATAAAGTAAAAGCTTACGTTCAATTTAAAGGAAGAGCTATCCAGTTTAAAGAAAGAGGAGAGTTGGTATTACTGAAATTTGCCGAACGTTTAAAAGATGCCGGACAAGTAGAAGGCTTTCCAAAATTAGAAGGTAAACGGATGCTTATGATTATTGCACCCAAAACGGCCAAGAAGAAAAAAGAAAATGCTGATTAAAAAGAATCTTACACCCGCCTGCAAAGACGGGTTTTTTTATCGAAAACTCTATTCTTAAATAGGATTTGTTCTTAGTTCATAATTCAGGAGACAATATTTACGAAAAGAAGATTGAATAAGTAACGAGAAGAAAACTATATAAGTCGTAGTGCAGATAAAAATTTTAAAATAAATTTTGAAAAGCACTTGCATTTTTCATGCTAAGAGTATAGTTTAGATTTTTATAACTTGTAACTGCACCAAAACTTACTATGATAAAAACTGCTGCTAACAGTTGCTTTGCGCTTGTTATAAGTGCCTGTTTATTCTTTCCAAACCTACTACTGGCACAAGCTTCAGCAGATACCATCACCTCTAAATCTCTGGCAAAATTTATTGAAACCGTTGAGAAGAAAGTTTCTCAAACAGATGAAGCGATTTCAAATCTTACGGAGAATACTATCCGAAAACTGGAAAAGCAAGAGCAAAAATTATATAAGAAGCTTTACAAAATTGATTCTCTTGCAGCCAATAATATCTTTTTTAAATCCATTACTCATTATCAGCAAGTACAGGAGAATGTAAAAGGAAACGTGCAGAAAGTAGGGAAAGCATTCTCAGGCGATTACATTCCATATCTTGATACCCTTACCAATAGTGTTGCCTTTCTGAAAGAAGGGAAAGAGTTAGTAAATAAATCTAAAGAGCTAAAAGAGAAAATAGACAACGTCTCCTCCAAAGTGTCTGCCTTTAATAATAAGATGCAGCAAACAGAAGATATCAAAAAGTATATCAGGGAACGCAAAGAATTCCTCAAACAACAGTTGGGTAAATATACGGCCTTGAATAAGGATTTGATGAAGATTAATAAAACAGTATTCTATTACAGTCAGCAGGTGAAGGAAGTTAAAGAAGCGTTGAAAGACCCCAAGAAAGCTGAACAGAAAGTTTTAGCCTTACTACGAGAGTCAAAACTCTTCCAGGATTTTATTCAAAAGAACTCATTTCTGGCTGGACTGTTTGAAACTCCTTCAAACTACGCAACAACTGGCGTTGGTAACTTACAAACACGAGGGCAGATTGACCAATTTATACAAACACGTATGAGTACGATGGGCCCGAATGCACAACAACAAATGCAACAAAATATTCAAGCAGGGCAACAACAACTACAGCAATTAAAAGCAAAGTTTCCGTATGTCAATAATGTAGGAGACATGCCGGAGTTTGAGCCAAATATGGAAAAGACAAAGCAGTTTAAAAAAAGACTTGAGGTTGGTTCTAATTTTCAAACAACCAGAGCAAGAACATATTTTCCAACAACAACAGATATTGCTGTATCTCTTGGCTATAAATTAAATGAAAAAAGTATTGTCGGGATTGGAAGTTCAATCAAAATGGGATGGGGAACAGGCTTTGATAATATCCGTATTACACAGGAAGGATTAAGTCTTCGCAGTTTTATTGATTGGAAATTAAAAGGAAGTTTCTGGATCAGCGGTGGATATGAGCACAACTATTTAACCGCTTTTAGAAGAATTGATGAATTAAGAAATAAAGCTGTTTGGAAACAAAGTGCTTTGTTAGGAATGAGCAAAGTGATTAGTGTAAAGAGCAATTTTTTTAAGAAAACAAAAGTTCAGATTTTGTACGATTTTTTTTGGAAACAACAGGTGCCAGTAACACAACCTGTGTTATTCAGAATGGGATATAATTTTTAATACATCTATTTTAATTATGCATAAACAATTATTAGTTCTTTGTTTTGGGACAGTCTTTTTTTTAAAAATTGGCATTAGCCAAACTAACCAGAATGGAACAGTTAGTTCAACACAGCTTGTTTCAATTCCCACTCCGCAAGCAGCAGAATTTGCGAAGTATAGTCAGATACCTGTTGATCTTTATAACGGGCTTGCAAACGTATCAGTTCCGCTTTGGCAACTTCCAGTAAAGGGATTTCCGGTAAATATTGGTTTAACTTATCATGGTTCGGGTATTAAGCCAAATGCGAAGGGCGGCTGGGTCGGAGTTGGTTGGAGCTTAAATATTACCGGTAGCATTACCCGGATTCAAAATGGAATGCTTGATGAGAACGTAACATTAAACAGCAACCCTCCAATAAAAACTGGGTATTATTTTAATCAAAGTACATTAAACCAAAATGATTGGGCTACCACGCAGGGAATCTATCGGTTTCTGAGCCGGGTTGTCTGTCAGGGTTTTTATGGTCAGGGAAATTCATATACACATCCAGATAACCCCGGTTGTGCTGGTTTATCTGCTCCGCTTACCGATTGGGCACCTGATGAATTTACTTTTAATTTTTTTGGATATTCTGGTAGCTTTTGGCTA
>JAYUTS010000150.1:0-3340 GCA_043754995.1 Chitinophagaceae bacterium | reverse complement strand
TTTTTATAACAGAGCTATGTATCCGAATTATAGGTATAAATAACCTTGTATTAGTTTCTTCGGCCTTGCTGGCATATTACCAAAAAATCACGCCGAGGTTGTGTCGCCTGACCAACCGCATGAATAATGATATTGTTTTCATTATTTTAACTCCCTTGTGGGTCAGGCGACACAACAAGGGCAGCGGAAACAAATAATATCAATTGTACCTTACAAAAACTCCATCACCGCTTTCTTCACCTTATTATCCCTGTAAATTCTTCTATGCCCGAGCCCTTCAGTAAGCATGAACTGAAAGTGGGGATGTGCATCCTGTTGAATTTTTTCTGCATCTGCCCAGGGAGTTACGTCATCATCTTTATCATGTATCCATAATACGTCGGCTTTTATTTTTTTTGCTGCATGACGGATAGAAATTTCATGAGGTTGCCGGCCACTTCGCTCAACAATAATGCGATTCAATTCTGCTTTTACATCGTCATCTATTTTTAAAAAATCAGCAAAGCTGTTCACGGCTCTTTCTGTTTCGGATGCGGGTGCAATCAAGACTATTTTTTTATGTTCCTGGTATTCCTGTTCTTCCATAAAAAGGGAGAGCGCCAATCCACCAAATGAATGAGCAATAAAAGAATGAATAGGCCCGAATTGATCATATACAGCTTTGATGGCATCCTTATACTGAAAACCAGTAATCGTTTTTCCGCTGCTTTCGCCATGTGCAGGCGCATCAAATGCAATCACTTCATATCCTTTCTTTACCAACGGCATAATGAAATGATCAAACTTTTTAACAGTAGAAGAAAAGCCATGTAGTATCAATGCTTTTTTTGGTTGCGGGTGATTCCAGCGATAGCCCACCAGTTGATAGGCACCAAATTTTAAGTGCAGCTTTTCTGCTTTTTCAAATACAGCAGGTGCTTTCTTTTTTTCAGAAACATAAGGTGTGCAGAATAATTCAAATGCTTTTTCAGCTGCTTTACGTTTAGATAGTTTTGAAAAAATATTGAGTTGAGCCCTGTAATAACCGATGACCAGTTTTTGTGCCAGTTTCATATTTCAGTTAGATGTTTTACTTTGCTGCAAATTACTTCTTCCATTTCATTAACTACTCCTTTGTATGAATGTTGTACTGCTTGGTTCGGGTAACACTGCTATGGTGCTGGCAAAAATGATAAAGACAGCAGGACATTCTGTTCTGCAGGTATGGAGCCGTTCATACGATCATGCAGAAGAGTTGGCAACACGGGTTGCTGCAACAGCAACCGATTCGCTGAATGATCTTAACCTGCAGGCCGATCTTTATATTGTTGCAGTAAGCGACAAAGCTATTCCTGAAATAGCATCAAAATTAAACGTAGATAAAAAATTAGTAGTGCATACAGCAGGTTCTGTGAGCAAGGATGTATTTAAAAAAACCTCGGCGAATTATGGTGTGCTGTATCCATTGCAGAGTTTGCGTAAAGAAATGATCATCCTGCCACCTGTTCCTTTTTTGGTGGATGGCAATACCGACGAGGTAATTGCATTGCTTCATGATTTTGCATTGTCTATCTCTGATCATGTGCAGGTGGCAAAAGATGAAACAAGAATGCAAATGCACCTCGCAGCAGTAATGGTGAGCAATTTCACCAATCATTTATATGCCTTAACGGAGGATTATTGTAAGGATCGCCGTCTTGATTTTAATTTACTGCATCCATTGATCATTGAAGTTGCCTGTCGTTTAACCCAGGGAAATGCATTGGACATGCAAACCGGTCCTGCAAGAAGGGGAGATGAAGAAACCATCAATAAACATTTGCTTTTACTTGAAATTGATAAGCATTTACAGGATCTGTATCATGAGTTTTCCGAAAGCATCCGGACATTGTATCGTAAAAAGTAAGAACTTCATCGCAACTTTTATTTATGAACCTGCTTGAACAATTTAAACAGATCAACACATTTATATTTGATTTGGATGGCGTACTTACGGATGGCTCGCTGTTAATCCTGAATGGAAATGAATTTCTCCGCACTATGAATATTAAAGACGGTTATGCCATCCAGTTAGCTGTAAAAAGAGGTTATCATGTTGTGGTTATTTCAGGTAGCGTTTCAAAACCCTGTGCTGAACGATTAGAATACCTCGGTGTAAAGAATGTGTTCATGAAAGTAAAAGATAAGGAAGAAGTACTGGCTCAATATTTATTGGTCAACAATCTGAAATGGGAGAACTGTCTGTTTATGGGCGATGATATTCCTGATTTGGAAGTGATGAAAATGGTGGGGTTAGCTGCCTGCCCGGCCGATGCAGTTCAGGAAATTAAGTCTGTATCAAAATTTATTTCTTCCATTAATGGTGGTAAGGGTTGTGCAAGGGAAGTGATTGAAAAAGTGCTCCGGCTCAATGATCATTGGATGCAGCCATCAGCCAATACCGCATCCATTTAAATCACATTTCATTTGGAGCGAATGCTTCTTTATCTTCACGGTTGAAACTGACAAATGAAGACCTTCGCTGATTTTTTTAAACTTGTTCGCTGGCCTAACCTGGTTTTTATTGCCCTTACACAGGTGTTGTTTTTCTTTTGCGTTGTACAGCCAACTTTATACGGAAGTGAATTACACATGCCCAGAGAGTATGGGTCATTATTTGTTATTCTTTGCCTGTCATCGGTATTTATTGCTGCCGCAGGTTATGTAATCAATGATTATTTTGATTTGAATATTGACCTGGTCAACAAACCGTCCCGAATGGTTGTGGATCGCAGCATCAGCCGTCGCTGGGCTATTTTCTTTCACCTGTTCTTTTCACTGGCCGGTATTTTAATGGGCTTTTATATTGGTTTGCAAAATGGCAACTGGCTCATTGGTTTTGCAAATATCCTGTGTGTGTTCCTGCTTTGGTTTTACAGTACAACATTTAAAAAACGATTGCTTATTGGCAATATCATTATTTCACTTCTAACGGCATGGGTGGTATTTGTTGTTTACCTGCTTACTGTTCATCAGCAGATAGATCTGATGCATCTCGTTAATGACGGGGCCAAACAAAAATTACTAAGGCTTGCCATACTTTATTCGTCTTTTGCTTTTATCATCACACTCATTCGTGAAGTAGTAAAAGATATGGAAGATATGGATGGTGATGCCAGGTATGGATGTAAAACAATGCCGATTGTTTGGGGCGTTGAATTTTCAAAAGTGTTTGCAACCATCTGGCTGCTGATTTTACTGGTACTGTTATTGGTTGTACTTTTTTATGTACTGCAGTTCGGCATGTGGATCGCAGCAGCCTACAGCCTTGTATTGATTCTGATTCCGGTTGCTTATTGTATGTACCTGTTGTTTAAAGCAA